>PSRM01000071.1 GCA_003176045.1 Verrucomicrobiota bacterium
GTGCAACGCGGGCCGTTGTTGTAGCCAAAAGGATCTATGAATTTGCTCGGATAGGCATAGCGCCACATTGGCTTGCCGGAATCGGCCTCGAACGACTCCACAATTTCATCGCCACCAATTCGATGAAACAGGACGAGCTGGTTGGCGCGAATGGACGGCGCGCTGTAACCGGTTCCAATCTCTTTAGTCCAAACGACCGGCGGACCATTGGTCGTCCATTTTTCGAGCAGACCGGTTTCGGGAGAGATGCCATTTCCAGTCGGCCCGAGGAATTGCGGCCAATCGGAGGCCGGGGCGCGAATCTCAAACGATGCCAGGCAGACCAACAGCCCGACTTGCTTGATTTTGCGATATTGCACGAACGCGAATTTACTATAGGCGATGGGGGTGGTGGAGGATTTATATCCGCTTTCGAAGGTTGACAAGCTTTGGCGGGGAAGTGAAATTGAGGCCCAATCCATGAATGCCTTGAGAGCTACATCTCGCAAACCGTACGCATTGGCTTGCCTAACTCGGATCCTGGTCGCATCGCTGCTTATGGCCGGCGTCGCAACTTGCGTGCGGGCTCAAGGCCTGGTTGCCAGCGGTATCGTAAGTGGCTCCGGGAGTGGCCCTTACACTTATGACCTTGTGTTCAGCAACGGAGTTTCGGCCACTCAACCCATCAGGGCAATCTGGTACGCAGGGACCACAAACTCTTACTACCTGCCTAGCACGCCCATCAGCGTCTTCGCCCCGGCGGGATGGAACGCGGCCCTGTCAGGAAACGGCACCCAGAGTTCCATCCAGTTCACGGTGAACTCCGGTACAAGTTTCATCGCCGCGGGCAGCAGCCTTTCCGGGTTTGGCTTCCAGGCGAACTTCACGCCGTCGGAATTGGCCGCAGCCCCAAACGGCGGCCTTTCCTGGGCTAATTCTGGTTCTTTTTTCAATGGACTTAGTGAACGCTTTACGGTTACGGGCCCGGCTGCGCCGGAGCCGGGCGCACCGATTCTGCTCGTTTGCGGAGGAGCAGGATTGTGGCTCGCTTCGCATATTCGAGCCAACGAGTTACGTGGAAGGTCTTAAGACCTGTCTGAAAAGAGGGTCAACCCAGGTTCAAACCGATGGACTGACCCAAGGACTGAACCCGTTATAACTATGGTTTCAGCATTTTCTTCAGCGTCCCGTCAATCCATGCCGCGCTTTTGGGAAAGTTGGCGTAGCTTTTCAAGCTGGAGAGCAGCTCATCCTCGGGCTTTATGCGCGCAGTTTGGAGGATCGCGTAATCCTGAAGGGATTCGGCGAAGACTTCCCAGCGCAATGAGTCTATGGGCCCATTTTCGCCGGGATAGATCATGAACGGGTCGCCATAAGGGATTCCTGGCCAATCGGCGTTTGAAGCATCATGGAACGGATCGCCGATTTCTTCGCGTTCCATCTTGTGCCAGTAGTTGAAGCCCCAGTGAAGGAAGCCTTTGGCTCCAAGATGATAAAACAGCCAGCCGGACATGCGGATTTTCGGCAGCGGTGTATCCATGAACCGATTCAGCCACGGCCCATGGGGGCTGCAGCAAAAATAAACCCAATGTGGAATTTTGGCATCTATATAGGCTTGCGCCGAACTCACAATAGGTATGGGCATGTCGGTTAAACTTTGCTTGCCATATTGGATGTCGCTGAGCGCGTCCATGACTTTCATCCAGGGGGCCAGGTCGTGGAGAATTTGCCGGGCACGTTTGTAGTTGGCGATGTGCTGCCCGCCTCCTGGCTCGTCTGAGAGATGAAAAAAGGATGCGTCGAGAAGCCTCTCGCGCTGGAGAAAATCGTGGAACTCGGGCAGGAATTGGCCCAAAAAGTTTGTGAAGGTGTCAGAGAAACCGCTGATGTCGGGCGGCCACAGCATGGTGAACTGATCTCCGGCTTTCCTGTAAACGCGGACCGGATTCTCGACTCCCCAGTAGATCCACAAGTGCGACCACTCGAACTTTTTGAAGCCGATGTCTTTGCACATGTCCGTGAACAGCTTCACCTCCGACCAATCGAACTGATATTTCCCAAGCGTCGGTTCATTCACGCCCAGCAGTTGGCAGGGGCGTTTAAAGGTCTCGCGACGATCAAAAAACATCGGCACATAAACCACATCCGACCCGTGGTCGAGCATGTCCGCCAGTTGCGCCCGGGTGAGCTCGTACCAGCGTTTGTCGAACATGCCCGTTTTGTAGTAGTCCCAGGTAGCCTCGCCGCGCCACCAGTGAATGACAGAGAAATCGTGGCGCGGTTGAACGACCAGGGGGCTGATTTCCAGATGGACTGGAAGCTGCGCGCTTTGTTTGCCGTCGGCCAAGGAGAAGTGAACGGCGAGTTCGCGCAAACCCGGCCTGGTCTCCGGCGGCGTTCTCAGCGTGACCCAGAAAGAGCGGCTCTCTTGCGGTCCAATAACCATGTTTGATTGAGGAAAGAGCGGGTCGGGCACCAGGCCGGGCAGGGAGTCTGCCCCATCAAGCTCGCTCGGGTCTGTGTTGGGTGTAAGATGGGGCATCGGCACCAGGCCGACCATGCGCACCTGTGGCTTCAAATCATCGCCCCCTTCGATGGAACATTGAATTTTTAGGGGCCGGGTGCTGCAATTTCGTGCGCAAGCTTGGAATGAAACCCTGCCGTTGCGCGGGGCCAGGAGAGCGAGGTTGGTGCTGCCCGGCATGGTTTTCGGAAAGACTCGCTTCAAGGAACTTCCCAGCCAGAGATTCGCTTTAATGCCGCTCTTGGAGTCGGTTATCGCGAGAGGTTGATTGGATACTGTTGGGGTCGATGTTTGCAGGGCTTTGCACGTAACGATCAAAGTCAGGGAGACGAGAACCGTCGCGGCGACAGCCATTTTGCTGAGTAAGGGCGGGTTGGGTTGCTGGAAATGGTGATTCTTCAAGTTCATCGGCCGCTTCTGATCAAGGCACTGTCTCAAGGAAGAGCCTAAAGTGAGAGTTAGTCAAGCATTGCGATCTTGAGGTCAATGCGACATCTTGAACGTTAGTTCGTGGCAGCCAAGCGTACATTGGGTGTTCTCGTCTTAAGCATTTTTGGATTATCTTTGTACGCGTCAGACATTCCCGTGTCGGTGGAGAATTCCGGCTCGAAGGAGGTTGATGCGTTAGTTGTCCAACTTGTTTCAACCCGCCCTGCTCCTCACCCCTCAGGCTACGACGAGATGACTGCCGCAGACTACATGGCGCTCCCATACATGACTGCTCAGGTGAGCAACGCGATTGTGAGGCTCAAAGCCATGGGGCCTGCCATTTTCCCTGCCTTGGTGACGCATCTCAGAGACGATCGATATTCATTCAGCGATATTATTGCTGCTTGGGATAACCTGAAGGTTCGCGACGCCGTGGTGGAAGTGCTTTGCGATGGGCACTATATGTTCTCTGGGTACAAATTTAGAGATACACCTTCAGGTACCGTTTTTTATCTCTCCTTCGGTCATTACCTGCACGCCAAGGAGCCGGCCAAATGGGCGCAGTGGGCCAAGGCCAAGAGCCGATTAGCTATCCTGAATGATTTTATTGATTGGTGCATCTCAAAGGAGGAGGAGCGCGGGTTTACCGATGAGAACCAGCGAAACAAGCTGCTGGCACGCTACGCCAAGGCGCGAGAGGAAGTCAGGAAAGAGTACTCCGAAAAAGTTCCTTCAGCGGATAGAGATGCGCGAAATCGGAAGAAAACTGATAAGAAGTGATTTAGGCTAGGGAGTGCTGGCTTCTTGGACCACAGCTCCGGTCGCGGTGTAGCCGTCGGGCTTGGCCTTCCAAGCTGCAATGAACAGCAAAGTTCCGATAAGCGCCACGCCGATCAGACCTGCAAAACCAGCGTCCCAGCCGTGATGTTGAACCAAAGTGCCCAAACCCCAACCCGAGAACAGTGTGCTTAGATAGCCGAATAACGAGGTTAGACCGACGGCAGTCCCTGCGGCTTGCTTGGTCGCAAGTTTAGCCGCGGCGATCCCGATCAGGCATTGGGGGCCGTAGATGAAGAAACCGGCAGCGCAGAGGAGCGAAGTATTGAGGAGACGGGAATCTCCTGCGAATTTCCAGAGAAGCAAGAGGGAGGCTGCTGCCAGAATCATGTAAGCAATGCCGGGACGCATGGGCCGGCCCCCAAAGAAGCGGTCAGCGAGCCAGCCGGCGAACATTGCGCCAATGGCTCCTGCAGCTTCGAAGCCTGCGACCATCAGGCTGGCGTTGCCGATTCCCACGTGCTTGGCTTCCTTGAGCATGGTTGTGCCCCAATCGAACACCGCATAACGCAGGATGTACACGAAGAAGTTGGCGATCGCGACGAGCCAGATGTATTTGTTGGCGAAGACGAGCGACAGCACCGATTGCCCGACCGAGTCGGTGTCGGGCTGTGCCGGAGCGCGGACATTCCTGTCCGCAGCAACGTCCGATTGCATCACAGCGCTAATTCTTTCATGCGCGCTCGTCTGGTCGCGCATTGCTGCGGACAGGAATGTCCGCGCTCCGGCTCTTTGCTGCGGCACCAAACCTCGGCTTTGTGTCCCCTCGACTTCCGGTAATCCCACCGACGGCGGCGTGTCGGGCAGGGTCCGCCAAAGGATCAGCGCAAACGCGAAGGCGATGACAGCCGGCACCAAAAAGCACAAGCGCCATTGGACCTGGGCGAGCTGACCGCAGAGGATCATGATCAGTCCGGCTCCGATGCAATGCGAAGTGTTCCAAATAGACATCTTCATCGCGAAAATTTTTGGCGGGAACCAATGACTCAGTAACCTCGCGCACGGGGGAAAACCCATACCTTGAACCCAGCCATTCAGCATCCAAAACACCCCAAGACTTATCGCCGTGCTGCTCAAACCGAAGAAGATGTTCATGAGAGCAGATGCGGCAAGACCTATGACCATAAGGACCCGCGCATTGGATCGATCGGCGACGAAACCATTTGCGAACTTCGAGACACCGTAGAGCACCCCGTGCAGGGTAAGAAAGAGTCCAAGAGTGGATTTGTCCAGACCCAGGTCGTGCTCCATGACCGGCTGGGCAGCGCTTAGGTTTTTTCTGACAAAATAGAACACTGCATAACCTGCGGTTGTGGAGAGCAGGACGCGTCGTTGCCAACGGGTGTAGGCCGCCTGAATCTCTCTGGGCTCTGTTAGCGCTGCAGATGGCGGCGCCGGCTCAAGGATGCGCAGCCACTCAGGGAAGCGGCGCGGCGGAGCCGGGGCTGGGAGAGCGGTTTGCATCAGGGCCGTTGGTTTTGGTAATTGGCGCTATGTGTAGGGCAGGCTTTCCAGCCTGCCGGTTGAGGCGCTTTCCAGCGCCGCGATTCTCGATGGACAATGCTTCACGGGGCTGAAAAGCCCCGTGAACCGGCAGGCTGGAAAGCCTGCCCTACGTGGATGGGCGGTGGTTTGCATCAGGAGATGGGCCATGGGCCGACGGGGCCGAAGAGATGGTCCAAAGCGGGCTCCAGCAAACCAGTTCGGACCGCAAGGTCAAGAACGGTGAAACGACGTCGAATAAGGGCAGCTTGGCGGAAGCTCTGCCGGAAGCGTTCTCGGGTAATGCCGATTTGTTCAGGTTCCACCGGAGCGCCTGCATCGCGAAGCATGCGCTTCAATGTGGAATAAGGCATGAGTTGCTGGCGCAAACGCTCGCGCAACTCGGGCCAGACCTGCCGCAATCTTTCCAACTGGCCGCGAAGCGCTTCCGGGCTGATCCATTTGGCGCGCGTTTCTGTCAGCGCGATGTCGGCCAGCAGATTGTCCGAAAACAGCGTGGTCACCCGGTTCTGCAGTGCGTGTTGGTCCGGCCATTGAGCGACGCAATCTTTGATGTTCAAACCCACAAGGTCTCGCTCGAGTAGGTACTCATAAAGCGCCGCCACAGCCAGCGTGCCAATCCCCACCTTAAATCCATGCGAAGGCGCCTTCGTTTCTGGTCCCCTCGCTACGCCCGGCTCGCTGTTTTCCCCATTTAACTTATTTAACCCATTTAACTCATTTAACTCCTTATGATGAAATGTCATATCCCACAAATGACTAAACTGATGTTCTGCCCCGGACGCCGAGCGGCTCGATTTATTCCATTGCATCGCCAGGCCGCCAAACATCAGGGCCTCAGTGAGTTGCCGGATTGATTCTCTGTCTCTCTCTCGCACACCCGGCGGATTAGAGACTGCATCGCGCAAGTGTCCCTGTGCCAAAAGCCAGGCGGTTTGATCAATAGGTTCCACGCCAAGCGCGTCCGCCAAGAGCCAATCGGCTCCCGCGGTGACCTTGGCCAGGAGGTCGGCGTAGCCGGATGCCGCTAGCTCGGGTGGCGCTGCAGCGATAACCTCGATATCTGCCAACACGGCGATCGGAGCGGGGCAGGGGAATGTTTGTTTGGAACCTTGATAGGAAATCGAAGCGCCATAGGCGGTGTAACCATCCATCGAGGCGGCCGTGGCCACGGCCATGTAGGAACGGCCGGTCCGGTGTGCGGCAAGTTTCGTAATGTCGTTGATTGTCCCGGAGCCGACGGCGATGGGGATTGCGTCGGTGTCCTTAAGGGCTGATTCGAGTTCAGCCACGAAGCTGTGCTCTGCGTAGAGGTTGGGGTCTGTAAAGAAGAGCGATTCGCGGGTTGGCGTTCCAGAGTGACGGAGTGATTCCAAAACACCCTGGCCTGCGGCGGCGAACGTGTTTGGATCGGCAACTATGAGTGCGGGTTTCTCTCCAAAGAATTGCCTGAATAGGTCAGGCGCCTTGCACAGTACGCGTTCACCTGCTTCAATGTGCCTAGTCTCGTGCGCCAACTTCACCGCTTCCTCAAGGGAGAGGGGCGGGGGCGGCTTGTCCGTGCTTCGGAATGAAGGCGCCGAATTAAGCGGGGACAAGGCTGTCCCCGCCCCTGTACTGAGTCGCCCCTGTTTTTCGGTCGGTTCGCTCAAAAGAATGTCGCCTGCTTACCTTTGGCTGGTTCAATCCGCAACTTTTTGTAACTCAGTTCCGTGGCCACGCGGCCTTGAGCGGTCCGTTTCAGGTAGCCCTCCATGATCAGATAGGGCTCATAGACTTCCTCCAACGTGTCCGGTTCCTCCCCCACCGCCACCGCCAGGGAACTGAGCCCTACCGGCCCGCCGGCGAACTTCGTGATCACAGTTTCGAGAATGCGTTTGTCCATCTGGTCCAGGCCGTTCTCGTCTATCTCGAGCATGGCCAGGGCTTTATCGGCGACCTCCGCGGTGATGCGGCCCGTATGTTTCACCTGGGCGTAGTCGCGCACACGGCGCAGGACATTGTTGGCGATGCGCGGAGTGCCTCGGCTTCGGCGCGCTATCTCCTGGGCCCCCTTTTGATCAATCGCCACGTCGAGCAACCGCGCCGAGCGCACGACAATGACCTGAAGCTGTTCGGGTTGGTAGTAATCTAACCGCTCCCGGATAGGGAACCGATCAAGCAGCGGCGCAGTGAGTAACCCGCTTCTGGTGGTAGCGCCGATCAGGGTGAAGCGCGGCAGGTTCAGCCGCACGCTGCGGGCGTTTGGTCCCTGATCAATGATAATGTCTAATTTAAAATCCTCCATCGCCGGGTAGAGGTACTCCTCGATGGTCTTTTGCAACCGATGTATTTCGTCTATGAACAGCACATCGCCCTCTTCAAGGTTTGTGAGAAGGCCGGCGAGATCACCGGCTTTTTCGATAGTTGGGCCGCTGGTGCTTTTCAGGTTCGCTCCCATAGCCTTGGCCAGGATGTGGGCCAAGGTGGTTTTGCCGAGGCCAGGCGGCCCGCTCAGGAGGATATGATCGAGCGCTTCACGGCGCTGCTTGGCGGCGGCTACAGCGATTTCAAGCCGCTCTTTGACCTTTTCCTGTCCGGTGAACTCGGCAAAAAGCGACGGACGCAACGTCAGTTCCAATGCGACGTCTGGCTTGGCCAGGACCTCGGTTATCGCTCGTTCAGCCATGGTGTAAAGGATTAACGCAAAGGCGCAAAGATGCAAAGACGCAAAATCCTTAACCGCGAATAACCGCGAATTTTCGCGAATGATTAGCGATTCGCGGTCATTCGCGTCTACTCGCGGTTATCTCTTTGCGCCTTTGCACTAAAATCCATCCTCTTTAGGCCCCTTTTGTAGCATAAAAATGCTTGCAAGATGCCTCCCGATACGTTACAAATAGCACACACTTGGACAAGGCCCCGGGAAATCCTATGCGCGAGGTGAACAGCGGTCGCCGCGGTTTCACATTAATTGAGCTTCTTGTCGTCATCGCCATTATCGCCATTCTAGCGGCGTTGCTGTTGCCGGCACTTGCCAGGGCCAAGGCGACAGCCAAACGCATTGTCTGCACCAATAACGAAGGCCAGATGAACAAGGTTTGGATCTTATACGCTGGAGATAACAACGAAAGGTTAGTGGCTGACGGGGAATATGTAACCCCGGACCCGGCTCATAAAATTTGGGTGAACGGTGCCATATATTATTATTTCCAACAGTTTGGAGCGGATGGAGCCAATGAAGTTTACGAGTTCAGTCCGCAATACGCTCTTTTTGCCAACTACATCCAATCGCGCCAAACCTATCTCGACCCGGTGGATCCGGACACGATGCTTAATCCGAGCGATCATAGGCTTTACGCCCGTCCGCGAAGCTACGGACTGAATTGCTACCTGGGCTGGGAGGGCGATTGGGATATTCGGCTACAGCCATTGGACTCTCACGGGCCGCTCTACAAAATTTTTCACAAAACCACCGATATGCTTGGGCCAAATCCGCCTTCGCACACGTTCACTTTTATTGACATCAAACGAGAGAGCATCTGCTGGCCCTATTTCGGCGTGCAGATGACGCTGGACTATTTCTTCAACTGGCCGAGTGCGGAGCATAACCGGGGTGGCGTAGTCGCTTTCGGCGACGGGCACATGGAGTACCATCGGTGGCAGGACTTGAGGACAATCAAAGGCTTAAGCACCGGTGATTACCACGACCACCAGGATTACTCTGGTGGCAATCCGGACCTCGGTTGGTTACGGTCCGTAACCACATACAGATAAGCCACAGTCTGGCTCACTGTATCCTTGCGTGTGTGAATGAATTGTTGCAGAGTGTCAGTTAACAAGCCGCGAAAAAACGAAAAACCTAATTGCCGTTTCCAAAGCATGCCGAGGACGTAACGAACGCTTAATCCGCCTTGGGAGAAGTGCCTATGCGTGATCACCGCCAACCTGTTCGTGGGTTCACACTAATTGAACTTCTGGTTGTCATCGCCATCATCGGCGTTCTGGCGGCGTTGCTCTTGCCGGCGCTCGCCCGGGCCAAAGCCACCGCCAAGCGCATCGTATGCACCAACAATGAAAGCCAGTTGAACAAGGTTTGGGCACTGTACGCCGGGGACAATAATGAACGCCTGGTGGCCGATGGCGAGTGGGACCCGCCTAACACTCTGCACAAAATATGGGTCCAAGGCGCAATCGTTCATTTCATCCAGGACTACTCCATGGACGGGGGCACCACCGAAGTTTTTCAATTCAGCTCCGAGTACGCCCTTTATGCCAGTTATCTCCAGAACCACCAGGTTTACCTGGACCCTGTGGATCCCGATACAATTCTGAGCGGTGGCACCCTCTATCCCAGACCCCGGAGTTATGCCCTCAATGCCTATCTCGGCTGGGAGGGGCCGTGGGATGACCGTCTTCAGCCAACAACCGGAGCTGGGGCCAACGCGAAACCACTTTACAGAATTTTCAGCAAGAGCACAGACCTCTGCGCGGCCAGGCCGCCGGCACGCACCTTCACCTTCATAGATGTTAAGCGCGAGAGCATCTGCTGGCCCTATTTCGGGGTTCAGATGGAGAGCGACTATTTTTTCAATTGGCCCAGTGCCGAGCACAACCGCGGCGCCGTGATCGCTTTTGCAGACGGGCATCTGGAGTACCATCGATGGCAGGACCAAAGGACCCTCGCCGGCCGTACCCTGAGCGACTACCACAACCATTCCGATTCTTCCCCTGGCAATCCCGACCTGGGTTGGTTGCGCTCCGTGACAACATACAAATGAGTGATCACCGCCAACCCGTTCCGGGCTTCACACTGATCGAATTGCTCGTTGTTATTGCGATCATCGGGGTTTTGGCCGCCCTTCTCTTACCCGCGCTGGCGCATGCTAAAATGACCGCCAAGCGTATCGTCTGCACCAATAACCAGAACCAACTGAACAAGGTCTGGATATTATATGCAGGAGATAACAATGACGTGCTGGTAGCCGATGGCTATGTGGATCCTCCTGACCCGAACCGAAGATTGTGGATCCAGGGAGCGCTTTACACGGTTACACTCAATGAGTCCGAAGCTTATACGCTGGACCCAAAGTATGCGCTGTTCGCGAACTATGTTAAAAATCACGACCTTTATCTTTGCCCGGCGGATCGGCGGACCATTTTTATCAGTGGGGCTCTATACACGCGTCCGCGCAGCTATGCCTTGAATCCTTATCTGGGCTGGGAAGGGGCGTGGGACGGGCGACTTAAGCCAACAATCGGGTCGGGGGCTAACGCGAAGCCACTTTACAAGGTGTTCCATAAATATTGCGAGATCAGCACTGCCAGGATGCCATCAGGCATATTTACGTTCATTGATGTGAATCCCGACAGCATCTGCTGGCCTTATTTTGGGGTGCAGATGGAGTCCGATTATATGTTCAATTGGCCGAACACGGCGCATAACCGCGGTGGAGTGGTGGCCATGGCCGATGGCCAGGTCATTTACCATCGCTGGCAGGACCCGAGGACGATGCAAGCACAGTCCAACGATTACCACGATCACAACGATTATTCCGTGAGAAATCCGGATCTCTACTGGCTGCGCTCAGTGACGACTTTTAAACCCTGATGTAACACTTGAAACGTGAAACGTGAAACGTGAAACGTGACCAGGAGGTTTCGGGTGGGTTCATCGGCAGCGGAATTTCCCGGGGGCCTTCCTGCCGCACCACGCACCACGCTCTGCACGCTCTGCACGCTCCACGGGACAACCGCTCTGATACGTGGTTTGTGGGACCTGTCATTTCTGCTGGTTCAAGGGCACACCTGGGGTCTTCACCCCCCTAAAAAAAGTAGTGGCGTAGCGCAGCCTATTTCTGCCATAGTTTCGCGCTCTAGAAATATGAGAAACAACAAATACTGTATCTGGATAGCTGTTCTGTTCGGAATTCTAATGACCTCTACTGGGGCGTTTGCCAGTGAATCGGACATTATCATCCCTCCTCTCGAGAAGGTGTCGTTTTCCGGCCTTGGCGGAATCAGCGGGATTATACTGATGTACATAGGCCTTGGCATTTGCTTGATTGGGGCCATTTTCGGCATGGTTCAATACAAGCAGACCAAAGCCCTGCCCGTACACAGCAGTATGGCGAGCGTTTCCAATACGATTTGGGAGACGTGCAAAACGTACCTGTTCACCCAGGGCAAGTTTCTGGTGATACTATGGCTACTTATCGCCGCATGCATGGTTTACTACTTCCTGGGCCTACAGCATAAAGGAGCCGGCGAGGTGATTGTTATTCTGCTTTGCTCGATTCTGGGTATTCTAGGCTCCTACGGAGTGGCCTGGTTCGGGATCCGCATCAACACCGTGTCGAATTCGCGTACCGCCTTCTCTGCCTTGAAAGGCAGCCCCCTGGCCACGCTGGGCATCCCCCTACGCTCGGGCATGAGCGTGGGATTGCTGCTGGTGGCAGTGGAATTGTTTTTCATGATCTGCATCCTGGTTTTTCTGAAGGATCTCGCCGGACCTTGCTTCATTGGTTTTGCTATTGGCGAATCGCTCGGGGCCAGCGTGTTGCGTATTTGCGGCGGTATTTTCACTAAGATCGCAGATATCGGGTCCGATCTGATGAAGATTGTCTTCAAGCTGCCCGAGGACGATCCAAAGAATCCTGGTGTGATCGCTGATTGCACGGGCGATAATGCCGGCGATTCCGTAGGACCGACGGCCGATGGATTCGAAACGTACGGGGTGACCGGGGTTGCATTGATCGCCTTTCTCGCGTTGGCCCTGAAAACCAGTCCTGCGGTTGCGGCCACGCTCATCATATGGCTTTTCGTGATGCGCGCGCTGATGATCGTGACGTCTCTGGTTTCTTACTTCCTCAACCAGGCCGTCAGCCAGGCGAAGTACGGAGGGCTCAAAGACTTCGACTTCGAAGCGCCGCTGACGCATCTGGTTTGGATCACTTCTGCGGTATCCATTGGGATTACTTTCGGGGCCAGCTACCTGTTGTTGGGCAAGGATGATAGCGGCCTTTTCCAGCCGTCACTTTGGTGGGTGCTCTCAGGCATTATTTCGTGCGGCACCATCGCAGGCGCGTTGATTCCCGAGTTTACGAAGGTTTTCACCAGCACAAATTCCAAGCACACACGGGAGATTATGAATTGCTCCCGGCACGGCGGGGCTTCTCTCAACATTCTCTCGGGATTTGTTGCAGGTAACATGTCGGGTTTCTGGATGGGGCTGTGCATTACGGCGTTGATGTTCGTTTCCTACCTTTTTGCACAAAACCCAGCGCTCATTGCGCTCATGCCGGGGAACTTGCCTTTTGCCGCTCCAATTTTTGCCTTTGGTCTGGTCGCGTTCGGCTTTCTTGGCATGGGGCCTGTCACCATCGCGGTGGACAGCTATGGCCCCGTGACAGACAACGCGCAATCTGTGTTCGAACTCAGCCAGATCGAGCGAATCCCGAACATCAAACAGGATGTTAAGGCCTCATTTGGTTTCGATGCGGACATGGAGAACGCGAAATATCAGCTCGAAAAGGGTGATGGCGCCGGCAATACATTCAAAGCCACCGCAAAACCGGTCCTGATCGGCACCGCGGTCGTGGGCGCCACGACGATGGTTTTCGGGATCATTATCCTGCTGCAGCGCATGCATGAACTCTACCCCGCTTCGACACTTTTCAAGCCTGTGGTTGAGGCTTTGAGCGTGGTGCAGCCCGAGATCATCCTTGGGTTGCTGGTGGGCGGATCGGTCATTTATTGGTTTACGGGCGCCTCGACCCAGGCGGTCGTTACCGGCGCTTATCGTGCTGTTGTTTACATTAAGGAGCACATGAAGCTGGATGCCACAACAGCCTCGGATCGAGATAGCAAAGAAGTCGTTCGAATTTGCACCGAGTATGCTCAGAAGGGAATGTGGAACATCTTTTTTGTGATTTTCTGTTTCGCCCTGGCATTGCCTTTCTTTAATCCCTATTTCTTCATCGGTTACCTGATCGGCATCGCTTTCTTCGGCCTGTTTCAGGCGATCTTCATGGCGAACGCGGGCGGAGCCTGGGACAACGCCAAGAAAATCGTCGAGGTTGACCTGCGCCAAAAAGGGACGGAATTGCACGCTGCTACCGTCGTGGGCGACACGGTGGGTGATCCTTTCAAGGATACTTCGTCGGTGGCGATGAATCCCGTGATCAAATTTACGACGTTGTTCGGATTGCTGGCGGTCGAGATCGCGGTCACGATGAAAGATCAAACTGCCAAGAGCATCATTGGCGGCATCTTCCTGGTCATCGCACTGATCTTTGTCTATCGCTCCTTCTATGCCATGCGGATTCCGGAAGAAGATGCCGGGACAAATGGCACTGTAATCCTGCCTCATGATGTGCATGGGAAGAAGGAGGATTTGGTGGCGAAGGCGTGAAACGTGAAACGTGAAACGTGAAACGTGAGGGGCGGCTGCGGCGGAGCGCGGACATTCTTGTCCGCAGCAACGTCCTGATGTATCTCGGGGTAAGAATTTCTCGAGAGCCTTCTTTGCCTTCCAGCTTGCTGCGGACAGGAATGTCCGCGCTCCGGTTCGGTATTGCTGGCGCAGCCGTTTGTCTGTGCTTAGCCGCGTTGGCTAAGGATTTCCAGATCCCTACGGTAACTGCGCCGGGATCGGATTGCCTGGGATGCTTGGGCGTTGGCACAGACGTAAAGATCAAAACGAAGTCTATAGCCATTGGGGCCAAGGGCGTAAAATTGAGCAGCTCAGATCCATCTGTCGCGGAGGTGCTGCAGAATGGCTGGGTAATTGGCCTGAAGCCCGGGAGAGCTTGGTTTCGCGATGGGGTGAATGGTGAGAGTTTCGAAATTACGGTCACGAATATGGTCAGCGTTCCGCGGGACCCTGGCTCTATCAAACAATTCGATGACAACCGGCGCTTTGAGTTGAATGGGCGGTTGTGCGTTGGCAGCGAGTTGTGCGGGCACGTTTTGGGTGTTCCGAACAAGGGTGTTCTGAAGAGCAATCGCATTATCAATCCTGCGCCTTTGGATCCATCGCAAAAGTTGCTGTGGGAAGTTGCTCCGAATACGGAGGTCCTTGACGGGGCTGGCGTCCGGATGGGCACAGTTGCGCCGGTTGTAAACGTAGGAGGGAGAAAAGTGCCTGCTTCGGCTTTCAATTTCGGCATGTCGAAGATCATTCGGGGCCACCTTCATTTGTATGGTTTTGGGACCGCAATTATTTTGGATCCTGCGATTCGGAAACAGATCGATGCGGAGGGCGAGGGCGGGTTGGTGCACACTTCGGCGTGGATACCTCTCGACTCTGTGGTAAACAAAGAAGGGCTCATTGATCGGTTTGGGTTGGGGCGGGGAAAATTGCCTGCTTTGCCTTTGGAAAAAGCCGTTTACCGTATCACCGGGGGCAACCCAAAAGCCTACGTAATTCCTGAAGGCGAGCTGGCGATAGTGAAGGAAGCCAATGGCCCTGTTCCGTCGCACTATCTGAGGCGGCCGAGTGGAACCATCAACGTGCTTTATTCTGTGCCGGGCTTTGGACTTGGAGGTCAAGGGCTTGATTCGTTTCTGATTAGCGAGGGTTTGAAGTTCCGCCCCGCTCGCGGGGTGCGGTCGTTCGTGCAGCCTACATATTACCCGAAGAAACACAGCAAGGCGCGGCAAGTGGCCCCGATGACGATGACGTTTTTGTATGGGGCCGTTGAAGCGTCCGGGTGCGAACCGGTTTTTGGATGGGTGGCGAAGGAGGCGCTCGCTGAGGAGAAACAATAGACACGAGTGTGCAACAAGGGGAAGCTTACCTTTTGCGTTTCGGAAAACGAAAGCGCGGGAATGCCGCGCACCAAACGCTTCGCGATCCAGGACGCCTGTACGAAGTCGCGAAGCGTTTGGAGTGCGGCGTATTCCGCCGCTTTCGTTTTCCGTGCGCTGGAGTCCTCGGAAACGGATGCAGGCATAGTTTGTAACCGAACGCGGGGACGAGGCCGTCCCCGCCCCGTTACGGCAGTTCCAGCGCTCTATAGAACCGGAACGGAAAGTTGGTGGCCGTGATATCCAGGAGATTGAAGGTGTTGGCTGGAGCGACGTTCGTGTTGAGATTGGTCCAATACAGGAAATCCGTCGTCGCTTCGAGAACATAGCTTTTCCCGGCCAGGCCCGAAACCGAGAGTTGGAAGGCGGAGTTAGTAAACGAACCGCCCGAGGTGAACGTCACGGGAGGCCGGATGATGAAAAAGGCCGTGGTGGCAATGCTCTCAGTAAAACCAGATTCGAAGGCTTTGACCGATACCGTGGCGGAGTTTGTGAGCGCGAGCAAACCGGCATAAAAAGCTGAGTTGGTCGTGGGCAATGTGTTATCCAAAGTGTAATAAAGCGCGACGGCCGGGTTGGTGTGGGAGAGGATCACATTCGCCGGCGAGATGAAAGAGCCGCCGGGTGGCGCGATGCTCGGCGGCGCCAGAGCAGGAGTGCCAGGCAGGCTGTTGATCCAATCACCGATAACATTCAATGCATTCGTCTGAATAAGGCTGCCAGCCGCATCGGGCATGCGGATATCCATGTCCATGGTGTTCATTCGGCCAAAGAGGATCGAACGCCATATATCCTTTGGCGCGACTACGCGCGCATTATCGGCTCCGAGGTCGCCGTAGCTAACGGGTGTGTTGATCAAGTTTTGGCTGGGCAGCGGCGTGTCATAGCGTGCGTCGAAGGTTGGGCCAGTGCCTCCGGGGCGATGACATTGGGCGCAATTGGCGTCGAGGTAAGAGCGGGCGCGGGGTTCGAGCGCGGCGCTGGTGTTGGTTAAGGCGACCAGATTTGTGTAGGAGGAAATAACGGACTCGCTGAAAGCTGGATAGAACAGGCCGAAGCGATTCAAGGTGCGGAGCTGGTTATCGGTGACGCCCGAGGCGGGATAGCTGAAATTGGAGTTGAGTTGACGCGTCTTGAGGCCCAGAACATAGCCGGCGGCGGGCTGATGGCAGGACGAGCAATCATCCGGCCCGGGGTAAGCCCACGTTTGGGTCCGGATGCCGGAGAGATTCGTAATAAGGATGTCCTCGTCGAGGGCGGCGGTGATCAGGTCGGCATCGCTGTTATTCGTGCGCCATTTGTAACTGGCGCCATAAGCAGCGCCGGTTGCGTCGGCCACGAGGATGCGGGTTTCGAGGCGGCGATTGATGCCGGGCTGCGTTTCATCCGTGGCCACTTGCAGATTTTGGATGAAGACACTGCCTGGCGGGAAAGTCCATTCGCCGGATGGAGCGAAACCGATCTGCTCGTCCGAAGTGTAAGGAGCGCCGTTATTGGGCACAGCAAACCAGACTGACTCGAAAGAATTGTCCCACCAGAACGGAACGATGGGAGCGTACGGTAACAGCGAAGAGGCCGGAGTGAGATTAGTTGTGTTGGCAAAAAGGCCCGACTGAGAGAGCAGCAACGGCAGTGTGCCGGTGGAAATGGAGGGCATATTGTAGTAAGCCGGCGAAGCAGGGCGGGCGGAGAGACCGTAGGCGGCCTGGCTTCCGGAGACGACGGAGACATTGACCGGAGCCGAAGTCACTGAGTTACCAGCGAAATCCGTGGCAACCGCCGTGAAACCAAAGTTGCCCGCTGGAAAACCTGGCACAGTCAGGGCGAATGGACTATTGGTCACGGTGCCGCGAAAAATTCCATTATCATAGAAATCCACTTTGGTAATCGCGCCTCCGAGTTCGGTGGCACTGGCGTTCAGAGAGATAGTGGCGATTGCATTGTAAACTGCGCCGTTGGTGGGGGCGATGATGGCCACTTGCGGCGGGCCGCCAAGCAGGAAGGCGAAGCTGCTCACCGTTTGCCCGGAGGCAACCCCGCCAGTCGCGCCGGTGAAGCCGACGAAGGCGCCGTTCGTTCCGCCGACGGCGGCAGACAGATTTGCCGGGTAGGAAGCGCTAAAACTATTGCCATTGTTTTGGTCCACCAACGTTTCGGTGAGGGTAGTGCCATCGTAGTGCAGAGTGACGAGGATTGGATCGCCACTGCCGAGATCGAGAGGCAGGGTGGAAGTGTAGCCGCCCGTCGCGCCATTAGTGGCGAAAATGGTGCCGCTGCCGCCCTGGCCGCTGTAGAGGTTTAGTTCGATGGCGGCGCTGGGCGTGATGCCACAATAACCGAGGCAGCCTCCGCCGCCGCCCAGGGCCGTGGCGCCGGCAGTGGAGTTCTGTAGCGTGAAGGTGGTGCCGTCGGCTCCGCCGGTGCTTTGATAAATAAACTGGGCGGTAAAATTTGTAATCGGCAGCGGCAGATTGTAGAAGGCGCTGCGGGCCTCGTTGTTCTGTCCATCTGTCAGCGTGAGCACATCGTTCGTAACAACCGCGCCGCCGTTGAGCGTCCACCCGGTCCCGTTTGTGCCAAATCCGCTCAGAACAAGGGCGCCGGAGGAAACTTTCAGGAACGTGGCGCTGGCGATACTGCTGTCAATGGCGCCAGCTTTAACAGCTTTGGCTTTTACAGTCTTGGTTGCCGAGAGAACAAACGGACCTGTGTAAGGTGTGGAACTGGAAGTGGGAGTCGAGCCGTCCATGGTGTAATAAATCGTTGCTCCACCCGTTGCATCACTAATGGACACCGTGATCGTGTTCGTGAAGATGGCGCCATTGGGAGCGATGAGCGGCGTTGCAACGAAGCCGCTAGCCACGCCAAAAACCGTGAGGCCTCCCTGGCCGCCAATATACACTTTGCCGTTGGCGATTGTGGGGACCGTGAACTTCACTGCTGGGGCGGCCTGATCCCGCGCGTTGGCGGCCTGGCTGCTGTTGTAAAGCTCGAGCGCCAGGTTGGTGGCATTAAAGGCGTGCAGAACCGCTGGAGTCGCGGAATTGAAGCCGTCCGTTTGGATGGACCAAACGATGGCATTGTTGGTGCCGTTAGCGGATATGGATGGCGTCGAACCGCGGTTTCCGTAGCCATAGCTAACCTGGCTAACCGGGCTTGTGCTCAAACGGCCTCCCGAGAATGCGAACCGCTTCAACACGTCATTATTGCCGTGATAGTAAATGGAGTTGTTGAAGTAGGCGGGCGAGCCCCAGGTCCCGCCGATGGCGGTTGTCAGAGATTGGACGATTTGGCTGTCACTGCCCGAGTTGAAATGGCCGAGGTTATTCTGGTTGACCAGGTAAATGGTCCCTTGCTTGCCACAACCGATGATCAGGTTTGTGCCGTTGCCCGCGGAAGCTGGAACCAGCATCGCGCCGCCGGAGCCCAAATCAACATCCCCGCTGTCCAGCGACGAGTAGTTGTAAGGTGTAAAGTAGTCAATCGCGCGCAGCCCGTTGGTGGTGGAAAGCTTGAGGAAGCTTTCGCTATAGCTGTTCGAGCTAAGGTTTCCGGCGCCCGTGTTGTAGGCTCCATTGCCCGTGATGAAATAGATGTTTCCATTGGCATCTACCGCGGGCGCTTGGCCGCTTTGCCAGATGCCGTCGAGCCCTCCGACATTCGGGCAAGTGTTGTAAGCAGTGGCGAGCGCGAGCGTGGACGCATTATAGCCCAGCACCCAGCCATGATAGGGGCCCTGGTCACCGTGAGAAGCGAAGCCGATATAGACGATTCCATTGAGTAGAAGCAGCCCGGGGCGATTAAGTTGCCGCAGTGCGTTGAAGGTGAGTGTCCCATTGACGTTTCCGTCACCGTTACCGGGCAGTGAAGGACCGGAAACATAAGTATAGGTGCCGTTGTAGATTGTGTTCGCGATAACGGCCGGACCGCCGAATTTCTCGCTGCCGCTGCCGACATCCAACGCGTGCAGGCGATGCACATAGTGCGGCTGGCCAGCGATGATTTCCTTGGTCTTGGCCTCGACATAAATAGTGCCGCTGGCGGCATCAATGACGGGCGTGCTGGTGATGCCGATTTCAGGGACGATGTCGCTGGAGCCCACGTCAGAATTTGGAACGGTTGAGACGCCGGCGCCGGAGTTCAGGAAATTGACCTGCCAAAGTGCCGTGGCGTTTGTGCCGGTCGCGCCGTCCGCGTCAAAGGCATAGACACTGTCGTGCTCGGTAGCGACTAAGACGATATTATGAACGCCTTTGCCCGCAACGGTGACGTTTGTAAGGATAAGCGGCTGCCCGTAGATGTAGCCATCCACCGCGCAGGAAAAGAGTTTGCCAAAGCTGTTTACGTTCACGTTGGCCAAAGTGAGATTGGTCTCGTTGAGGTTCTGGCCGGTCCGCGCGAAATCATTGTGCTGCATGACAACGGCCACTGTATCCAGGACAGGTGGGTTGGTGTTGGTGCTGACGCCCGATGTGGTGAAAGTCTGTGACGGCGCAGCCCAGGCTGTTCCGGCACTATTTACCGCCCTGGCGGCAAAATAATAGGTGGTGGCAGCCGTCAGCCCGTTCACCGCCTTTGCAAAGGTTCCGGATTGAGCGCCTGCGGAGACGTTGGTGGCCCAGGCTGCTGAGTTCGTGCCGCCATCCGTTGGCCCATAAAAGATGGTCACCACAGGGGTGTCGCCGCCCGTGGCCAGGACCTGGCCATTCAACGTGGCGCTATTCGTTGCGACCGCCGAGGCCGGCAGATTCGTTACTGAAGCCAGGTTGGCGACAACCGTGAGCGCAATGGAATTCGTGGCCGACCCGTTGCTGTTGCTGGCGGTCACGATAAGATTGGTGTAGCTGGTGGTGAGCGGCGGGGTTGTGTAGGTGTTTGCGGTTGTGCCGGTGACTGCCGTTCCATTGGTGAACCACGCGTACGTGATGTTGCCAGGGCCGTCAGCCAGGATGGTGAAAGAAGCAGGCGTGCCGATACTGGCAGTCGTGTTCGTCAGTCGCAACGTGATGATCGGAGGGCTCGAAGGCGTGTAAACCAGGAAATTGTCCCAGGCATCGACCCCAGCGTTCTGGAACGCGCGGAACGCCGGCCAGGTGGCGGTATTCGTGGCTATATTTTGCCCCGTCTCGCTTCGGAACGTCGAAAATGTCACGATGTTCGTGCCGGGCGTAAGGCCATCGGTGCCGTAATCGTAAAGCGCGCACGACCCATTGAGCGAACCAGCGGCCGAAGTGTTGGTGAGCGACACCACGAACTTGTACCAGTGTCCGAGAGTCCAGGTGACATCGCCAAGCGTATTCTCGGTGACAGCTCCCGCAGTGCGGTATTGTTCGCGCACCGACCAGGTGGTTGCACCATCCGGAACAAACCGAAAGCTTTCGAACGCCACTCCCGTGTTATTGTTCAGGCCATTGTTATTCGTATTGAGCAGGCCGAGTTGGACTTTGTTGGCCGCAGTTTGGCCATTGGCCTTGACCAGCAAGGAAAGGATCACCGCAGCGCCGGTGGTCGAAAAATTCCAACTGCCGGTTTTGTAAGTGGCAGTGGTGTCGTTGCTTTGAAATACGCTCACGCACCCGCTGCCGCCGGCCCCGTTCGTGTTGCTTTCCTGGAAGGAGTAGTTGCCGCCATTGCCCCCGCCCCCACTGTCGTTCCACGGGTTGAAATTGTTTGTGTATTGGCCAGGGGTATTGAAATCGAGAAACACGGTCTGGGCGTTCGATGGACAGCCCGCAAGCAAGAGCGCCAATGGGAGGAGGCTAAATGAGTTAAATAAGTTAAATGGGTTATATGGATTAAAGAGGTTGAAGCCCCGGCGCCCCGTGGAAGTGGGAAAACTGCTCATCGAGTGCGAGAACTCGGGGATATCTGCGCGTGGCCCGCGCTTGAACGGCATGTTTGCATAATAGCGAACGTGGCGGGGAGCGTCAATAATTATACAGAACTGGCGAGAACTGGCGGCTTCGAGTCGGGCTTGCAGACTTTAGTAGTGAGTTTGACCGAGCTTGACTGAGGCTGCATTTCGTCAGGAGCGAGTCGAAGGCCAAACACCTCGGAAGGTGGTCCGCATCCCAGGGAGTACGGATTGACATGTCCATAGAAACCGATCAGTCTTTCTGTGAGTCGGTTGATTTATGAAGTGTGTCAATGACGCTAGTGATGTACCGCCCTGTTTTCCGTGTGAGCTTGCGCGTATTTTCAGTCTGTTGCCGGCGCTGTTCCTCCTGCTTTCTCTAAATGTTGCCATGGGCGGAGGGGAAATGTTCATCTACGACAATACGCAGAC
>PSRM01000172.1 GCA_003176045.1 Verrucomicrobiota bacterium
AAAGCAGGAGCAGCCTTGGTTTCCTTGAAGCTCTTGCCCAGATCGGTCGAGCGCAGGACTTTCATGCCGAAAAACGGATTGCAGCTCGATCCATAGACTTTCGGTGTGCCACGAGGATCTATCAATGCGGAATACACAGCCACGCCGGGACCGAATGGTCCGCGCAAAGCAAACTTGCCACGAGTCCTGGAGGACTCGGCCACAAAGAGCCCTTTTTTGGTGCCAATGCAGATCAGAACGCGATTTTTCATAATTAATCAACCTCCGGAGACCGCAGGCAGGATGATCACTTCGTCGCCTTGAACGAGCGAGGTGTCCAGTCCGTCGCGATCGCGAATATGGTCAGAATTTACGAACAAGTTGACATGCCGACGGACAGCCCCGGTCTCGTCGCAGACGCCGCTGTAAAGGTCGGGATAGCGCTCCTCCAGATCCACGAGCACTGCCCGGACGTTTGCCGAAGAGAGCGAGAGTCGCGCAGCGCCGCCGCAATAACGGCGCAGCGGCCCCGGAATGTAAACCGTGATGGTCATGCGGGTGACGGACATGCGCCGCAAAGTTAACTCTGCTTAAGCGGTCATCAAGGAGTTTTTTTCTGGCTGCCGCTTGTGTTCAGAGTTGAAAAACCATTTTCAACCGCTTTTGCTTTGGGAGGCTTCCTCGACGAGTCTCGACAGCTGCTGTTTGGATACCTTCGAGGCAACTCAGCGATTCGCCGAAATAGGTCTCACCCGCGTAGCGTTCACCCGCGTAGCGTCAGTACATTTGGCCGCTTGAAAAGCAAATTCCTATCAGTCAGTTCGAAGCCAAGGGGCGCGAGGTTGCGGAAGCCTCGGCGGAGTTGCGCAAATGATCAAGCTGTGGCAGGCTGACTTTGTTCAATTTCCCAGCAGCTTTTCTACCTTGGCAGCCAAATCATTGCGCGCGTCCCAATCCGCCACGACGCCCTCACGGCTCACCAGCCACATGACAGGAATGCTGGAGAGGCCGTAAGTCTGAGCGTATTTGTTTTGCCATCTTTTGCCGTCAAAATATTGCGGCCATGGCAATCCCCTGGCCTTTACAAATTGGAGCAGCTTCTCCCGATCCTGATCGAGGCTAATCCCGACAACGTCAAACCCCCGGTTATGGAATTTGTCATAGGCGGCTTTAACGGTAGGAATTTCAGCGACGCAAGGACCGCACCAGGTTGCCCAGAAATCGATCAGAATGACCTTGCCCCTGAGTTTGGCCAAATCCAATTCCTGTCCATCGAGTGCGACAAAACGCATCTCCAGCGGATGGCTCCGCAGAGCAAAGCGGCTCAGTATATTTGAGGCTTTTTGCCGAGCTTCTTCTGGGGCCTGCGCGTTGGTGAGGACCTCCTGAACCAAACTCGTGTCATTTCTCGCGTCCCACATGTGGAGCAGCATCAGATAGGGTCCAGGTTCGTGCGGAAATTCCTTGATGAGATTTTGCGCGGCTCTTTCCATGTCCGCAGCGAGTGCGCGCTCGCCTTGATTGGCATTCACTGCCAAGTTGTTTTCGATTTCTTGCCATCGCAACGCCAAGCGATCCTTTTCGCTCAGATCGGATTGCTTCAAGGCCACTTCAATCGCAGTTTCGAGCCGTTCACGAGCGGAGCTATCTCCTCCTTTTGAGGCCACGAGTAACATTCCACGTTCGATCTCTGCGACTGGCTTTCGATGAGTGCTGTCCAAATATTCGGTGAGGAATTTGTGTGCTCTGTCCGCGATAACAAGGGCTTGCTGCGCGACGTCCTTGTTCCACGTTTCGTATTCCTTCGTGAGTGGTTCCTCAGAAATCACCAGTCCTTTGCGCGGCCTCATCTGCTGGAGTTCCCTGAATTCCGCCTCCTCTGAATTGGGTGCTGCGTCCGCGCGCCAGGCTAAGAAAGCGTCTTGTGCGGTTAGGCAATGCAAGACTACAAAGGCCGGGACCAATGTCCTTAATATCGACTTTCTCACATCGTCAAGGATAGCTGCCGCTCGCGTGACGTCAATTAGGGAACTCGTCGTCGTATGGTGTTGCTGTAGTGCTGAGGCACACCGGCGCATGGTTAAAGGCTGGTGGTTTAATGAAATACGACCTGCGGATTCCTGTCAAGGATCAGGCCGCATATCCGCATATCAGTCAGTTTCAGTTATCAGTAGTTTTAAAGGGTATGTCCGAAACCCCCGCGACACTCGCGAAGAAGGATTTCAGGATGAGCATGGACTGGTAGGGTTGCCCCGGAACAACCAATTTTGGTCAAGGCTTCAGCACAATCTTCCCCGCCAACGCGCCGGACTTATGAATGGTGCTCTGCTCCTGTAACCGATGGGCCTCGGCGGCCTGGGCGAGCGGCAGCACGCGATCAATGCGCGCCTTGAGCTTGCCTTCAGCCAGCCAGCGGTTGAGGGCATTGGCGGCGGAGCGCTGCTCGCGCGCGCTGGCGTTGAAGAGGGCGAAGCCGTGCAGGGAGCAATCCTTGACATAGAAAGGGCCAACCGGAAAAACCGGCTTCGCTTCGCGCCCGGCCATAACGATCATGCGCCCGCGAGTAGCGAGCAAAGGAATGGCGCGCTCGAAGCTCGGCTCGCGCACCGTTTCCCACCAGACATTTACACCATCAGGCGCAAACGATTTGATCGCGGCATCCACGTCCTCGGTTTTGTAGTTGAGGGCGAGGTTGGCGCCGAGTTCGCGGCAGATTTTCACTTTATCATCCGTTCCGGCAGTAGTGATAACGCGGGCGCCAAGGATTTTGGCGATTTGGACCACGCACGAACCCACCCCTCCGGAACCGCCATTGACGAAGAGCACCTCACCACGATGCAAATTGGCGTGGCGAACCAGTCCGATCTGTGCGGTTATGCCGACCAACGATACCGCGGCAATTTCCTCATCGCTCACATTTGGCGGGATTGTGTGCAGCCATTTTTCATCCACCGCGGCCATTTCGGCGAAGGTCCCGGGCCGCCCATCGGCGCCTTGGCCTGTGGCCCAGACCCGGTCCCCGGCTTTAAATCCTTTCACCGCCGCGCCAATCTCGGTAACGGTTCCCGCGAGGTCGCGTCCGAGAATATAAGGAAAGGAGAGGTTGGCAGGAACCAGCCCGCCGCGGATGTAAATATCAATCGGGTTAACATCCACCGCGCCGACTTTGATCAGGCACTGTTTGCGGCCCAGCTTCGGTTCGGGCAGATCACCGTAAATGATTACATCGGGTGGACCGGTCTGAGTGATGTAGGAGGCTTTCATTGGAGCGGAAAACGTATGTTGGGATTGGCACTCGCGCAAGAGCCACGGCAGCCCTGGGAGCGCGCGGTGCCGGGCGAGGGCACCCGGCCTACAGTCGTTGCGCTGTATACTTGTAGGCCGGGTGCCCTCACCCGGCGCCTTAGGTGGTAAATGTCCCGGCTAGCCGTACTTTCAACCTGCCCCTGGGAGCGCGGGTATCTTGCGCGCGCGAATTAGCAAATTCCAGACACGCGGGCAAGATGCCCGCGCTCCCAGGAGGTGCAGGTTAACCGGGCGACCGGTCCGACTTACTATTCCAAATACAGATTACCGTCCCGCTGAGCCAGCGTGGGACCGCTTTTCGAAATGATGTGGACACTGCCGTCTATCAAGCCCACCGATCCATGGACTTTGCACCGGAAGGCTACGCGAGTGGGTTGGTCATCTTTGGCGCCGGCGGCCAGGAACTCGTAAGAGCAGTTGTCGTCGGTGAATGACGCCCAATCGGTGGCAACCGCATGCGCCTTATCCATCGGGCAAACCAGCAGTTTAGGTGTATCCAACTGAGCTTTCATCGAGATGAAGTCGGGCGGGAGGGCATTGTTATGATCCATGCCCCACACTCTGGCGGCCAGGCCAAGCTGTTTCATGTTGTTCACGCAGGTGATGCTTTGAGCGCGACTTTTTGCCTTGGCCAGCGCGGGCAGCACCATTGCGCCGGCGATTGCGGCGGGCACGATGGCGGCGGCCGCGACGGCAGACTTGCCCTGGCCGTGGTTAGCGTTGCCTACGATCAGCCAGCCATCGTCGGTATTGGCGCTGACCGTGTATCCGAAGCCCGGTTTCTGGGCCTGGAGCAGGGGACCCAAAGCCTTGGCGGGACCGGCATTATCGCCGGCGTTCTCGAGGGCTTCCTTTTGAATCTCCATTAGGGTGCGGCTGAGGGCCTGGCTGGCGAACGCGAACGCGTTGCCCTGTGTGGGCAGGTCTTTTGAGACATGTTTAAACTCATCTTGCGCCTTGAGCCCGGGCTTCTTGCCCGCTTTTACATCCAGCGCTTCCTGAATGAGCGAATCCGTCGTGGCAATGAACAGGTAACCCCCGCTCAGAGCCACCGTTGGCCGCAGTTGGATGGGCAGCGGCAGTGGCAGCGGAAGGGTGCGCATCTTGAGATCGGGTTTGTCCACACTAACCATCTGTTGGCCGGCGTTCTTTTCCATTTCCGCCGCGATGCGCTTGAAGACCGTGTCGTCGTTGGCTTTGGCCAGCAGCATCAGACCGGGTTCGGGAATTTGGAGAGGCTTGGATGTAGGCAACGGCACGGGAAACTTCTTGGCCTCGTCCAGAGTGAGGGCGATCCCAAATTCACCGCCCAACGAGGCGAGGAGTTGGTCCCACTTCATTCCAGTGGTTTCCTCGAATTTTTGCGGGAGATTGTCCAGAAATTCCTTTGCCTCGGGGCAGTCGGCTTGCGCCACCTCGTCGCGAATAAGGGACCAAAGCCCCGGCATGTCGAAATCTGACGACATCGCCAAAGCGGTGCTGGCGGGCAGCAAATCCAATTCGGTCAGCGGATGCGCTTTTTTCCCACCGAGGGTCCACAGGAAGCCCTTGCCTTTGCCGGGATAGTGGTGAACGAAGATCTTGCTCCGGCACATATCCTTCTCGATCGCAATTGAACTCATGCCGAAACCGCTGACATCTTCCAGGCCGCTTGTCTTAATGAGATGCGTCACCACATTAAAGCCTTTGTTGATGGTATCACTGCTGACGCCCTCGATGTTGGGGATGGCCGAAATGATCTCGCGCAGACCCGCGACTTTTGTGGACAAGCCGTCGAGGAATTGTTCGGTGCTGAGGTAGAGATAGAAGTTGCCACCGGCATCCAAACGCGAAGTAGTCTCCTGGAAACTGTTCTTGATAGCCGAGACGGCCTGCGCCTTTGGCGCCGAAGACTGCTGCGGACTTGTATCAGACTGTGAAGACTCCTTTTGGCAGCCGACCAGGCCGGAAAGGAAAAGGCCAGCCGAGATTGCTACGATTCTGAGGGAAAAGATTTTTTTCATAAGGTCAATTAGACAGCGCTAACTTGTGAATGTTCCACCGTTACGGTCCTATTTTATGGGACTGCTGCTCGTGTGCAAGGGAAAAACCACGTAGCAGCACGAGGTAACGAGGCTCTGAAATTTTGCGCACAAGCAGGTTACAAAAAGGTTAGAGCCTCGTTACCTCGGCTGCTACCATCATTTCACATCTTCCGAGCGCGTATGGCTTGCTGATTCCTGGTCCCGAACTTGAGCGCAATAGGCTAGGGAGGCGGGACTTGCGCAGGAGCGCGGCATTTATGCCGCTTCAACGTTCGGACTAAAGGGCGTGTCCGTATTGGACTGGACCCGGCCTTTCATTTGTGCGGTGAAGCGGCATCAATGCCGCGCTGCTGCCAGGTCTGGGCCGATTCGTTCCGGCGCGGGTAGAAGGGGAATCGGGTGGCTCCGAGCTAACCAAGCCCCTCGCAGGCCTGCAGGCGTTTGGAGAGGAATGTTTTCTCGGAGGTCGTGCCGGCGAGTTGTAAAGATTTACGGTAGTGGCCGGCGGCGCTCTGCGCGTGATCCAATCGCGACTCGAGCTCGCCCAGCAAAGCATGTAGCAAATAATAGTTATTCAGGGCTACCAGGTCGGGAATCGCGGCAATGGCCCGCAGCCCGGCCTCCGGCCCATGCACATTTGCGACCACGACCGCGCGATTGAGCGAAACGACCGGCGAGGGATCCAGTTCGATCAACTGGTCGTAAAGGGACAGAATCCGCAGCCAGTCCGTGGATTCATAGGCGGGAGCGGAGCAATGGCAGGCGGCGATGCCGGCTTGCAGGTGGTAAAGGCTGATTTCTTCGCCTACTGCGGACCTGGCCAGGTGTGTAATTCCGGCGGCGATCATTTCCTGATTCCATTGGCTGCGGTCCTGGTCCTTGAGGAGAAGCAGATTGCCTTCGAGATCCACCCGCGCCGGAAATCGGGCGACATTCAGAAGCATCAGAGCGAGCAAAGCTTGTGCGCGCGGCTGGTTGGTCATGGGATGCTCGATCAGCAGCGTCGTTAGGCGTAGGGCCTCCAGACAGAGATCTTCTCTGATCAGGTTTTCGCCGACCGAAGCTTTGTAGCCCTCGTTAAACAGCAGATAAAGAGATTGCAAGACTCCGTTCAGTCTTTGGCTTAGCTCCTGTCCGGCCGGAATATCGAAAGGAATCCTGGCAGAGCGAATCTTTTGTTTCGCCCTTGTCAGGCGCTTGGCAATCGCCGCTTCCGTTGTCAGGAACGCGCGGCTGATCTCGGTGATGCTGAAGCCGCAAAGGGTTTTGAGGACGAGCGGGGCCTGTGACTCGGCGGGGACGAGCGGATGACAGCACACGAACATCATTCGCAAACGGTCATCGGCGATTTCTTCCTCCGAAAAGATTAGTTGATTGTTTGAGGAGGCCGGCCGATCCATGATCCGAATTAGTTCAGGCTGTTTGTCGCGGAAAACTTTTTGGCGGCGGACGGTGTCGAGCGCCAGATTGCGCGAAGCGCGCATGATCCAGGCCGCGGGATTGTCGGGAAGGCCGTAAAACGGCCACGTTTGCAAAGCGCGGGCCAGGGCTTCCTGCACGACGTCCTCGGCCAGCCCGAGATGTTCGATCCCGAAAATGCGGGTCAATGTGGCCACCATTTTTCCGGACTCGTGACGAAATAAGTGTTCGACGACCGAAGGGACGTCGGTCCCAACAGGAAGATTCTCGCTCATCGTATCGAGTGGGATTCGGCGATTGCCCGCAATTACTTATTTGGTGCGCTGACGGTCGCCTGAATCCAAAGCGGCGGAATACGCCGCACTCCAAACGCTTCGCGACTTCCAGCGCGTCGTGACTCGCGAAGCGTTTGGAGTGCGCGGCATTCCCGCGCTTTCGTTTTGGAAATTACTCACGCCCCCTCTCCTCTCCTCCTGCGGAGGAGAGGTAGGGGAAACGGCTTAGCCTTTGGCCGAGCACTACGCCGTAGCCAGTTGGCCTTCAGGCGCCAGTTCGCGGGCGGCTTCCGCCATGGGGCACTCCTCGGCCACCGGTCGAACCTCGACCTGGGTGCCGTGCTCCAGTGAGGGACAAGCCTGAGCGATCGCGATTGCCTCCTCGATGGTCTCCACCTGGAGCAGGAAATAACCGCCAATAGCCTCTTTCGACTCCGCGAATGGGCCGTCGGCAACAATGCGTCCGTGTTTGCCGGACACAAGTTTGCCTTCGCGAGCCAGCGGTTGGGCGCCTTTCAGGATGCCCCTTTCTTTGATGCCATCCATCCATGCTCTAAACTGACCCATGGATTCCTGCAGTTCTTCGGCGGAGAGCTTCTTCCACCAGGCACTGCCGCGGAACAGCAGGAGATATTCATTTTGTTTCGGAGCGTTTGTATTTTGAGCGTTATTCATATTTCCTTTCTTTTTTTGATGTTTTCTGTCGTTCAAAGATACGACGAAAGAGCTTTGGACCTTAGGACAATTATTTTGCTTTTTCGTTTCTTTCCCATATCGCGAAACTGTTTTTCTCGGGGTCCAGGCAGATGGCGAAATAGCCCATGCCCGGCACGGCAGTCTTTGCCATACAAACCTTCCCTCCCAGTTTTTCGACTTTGGCCATAAAGCGGGTCACCGAAGGGACCATGACGTAGTTTGTGATGGTCTGGCCAGGGTGTTTGCGGGTCATCATCCCGCCATCGGGCGAGGCATCGGCGCCGCCGGTATCTATGTGCCAGTAATCCTGCATCTGAGGGAATTGACTGATTTTCCAGCCGAACAGGCTGCCGTAGAACTTTTGGGCCCGTTGCGGGTCATCCGCCGGGATTTCGAACCAGACGATGCTGGCTGCCGGTTTCTTGCTCGATTTGCTCATGTCGTAATCCTTTGCTTTGTGTTGGTTTACTTTTGTTGAGAATCCGTTATTCCTGCCACAAGTACGACGAATGGGCAAGGGGCGTAAGGACAATAAAAACGTCTTTAGCCGTGCAGACCTCTTGCGTACTATCGCCGCATGTTCATACAAAAGCTTTTCAGACTAGCGACGCTTGCACTCGTCGTATCGTTCGTTCCCTGTGCCACGCTACAAGCGCAAAGTACCAACACGGCGGCCACGCATAAAAGAGCTTCTGCCACGAACCAAGCCAACGTGAGCGGGGAAGACAAACCATCCCGCTACCCGTACCACGGCAAACTCAAGGCGGTGGATAAAGCTGCCAAAACCTTTCAGGTCGGCAATACGGTCTATCATGTGAGCGCGGAGACGAAGATCAGCAAAGGCGGCAAGCAGGCGACGCTGGCGGATGCTACCCCGGGCGAACAGGTCAGTGGTCTCGCGCAGAAGGGTGAAGGAGATAAAAGGCTGGCGCTCTCACTAACCATCGGCCCGAAGCCGGACACCACTGCGCCGAAGAAGAAGAAGATGGCGGAGCAATAGGCGGGCGGACGGCCTCGTCCGCGGGAAGTAACCCCTCAGTGAAGGCCGGCCGGAGCGCGGCCAGGAGCGCACAACTCTGTTGTGCGCGTAGTCGGCCGCATGTCGGCGCTCGCACAACAGAGTTGTGCGCTCCTGGCCGCGCCTTGTTCCCCAATTAACTTATTTAACTTAGTTAACCTATTTAACCCTGTTTAGCGCCGCCACCAACTGGTCTTGCTCTTGCCGCCTTTGCTGCCTGGGGGCGGCTGGGTGTATTGCATACGGAGCAACTGTCCGCGGGCAGCTTCCAAGGCGATTCGGAATTCTTCGTAACTCAGGAAACGGTCGGCAGGGTTTTTTGCCATCACCTGGACCAGCGCATCGCTGGTGGGCTGGGTGATTTCGGGGTTCACTTGATTGGGTGGCGTCAGTTGGATTTGCACGTGCGCTGCAACCAACTCTTCGACGCTCGGGGCTTCGAAGGGAACATGACCGGTGACCGCATGGTAAAGCGTGCAGCCCAGGCTGTACATATCTGACAGGAAGGTCTCTTTCTCGCGTTTAATTTTTTCCGGGGCCACATAATAGGGCGTGCCTTCGGTCACCGTCGTGGATTCGGGCACGGCCTCGACGCTACGGGCCAGGCCGAAGTCAATGAGCTTGGGCTCATTGTCAGCGTCGAACAGAATGTTGCCGGGTTTGATGTCGCGGTGGAGCAAGCCGTGCTTGAGGGCCAGCGCCAGGGCGGAAGCGATCTTCGTCCCGATGTCCAAAACCTCCAGCTCCGATAGTCGTTTATTGTGATCAATGCGGGAATCCAGGCTACCGCGGTCGGCCAACTCCATCACCAGGTATCGTTGCCCATCCAGTTCATCGAAGGAATAGATGTGAATGATGTTGGTATGGTTCAGTGACGCGCAGGCGCGCGCCTCGCGGATGAAACTGTCCAGCGCCACGGGATCACTTTCCAACTCCTTGCGCATCAGCTTCACGGCCACCAGCCGTTCCAGGACGGTGTCGAACGCGCGATAGACTTTGCCCTGGCCGCCCGAGGCAATTTTGCTGCGCAGCTCGAACTGGCGCATTTGCATGGGCATCATGATCGAGTGGCCGCAGCGCTTGCACTGCTCGACTGCCAGCGGCGGGAGGTCTCCCGGAATGAACACCTTGGCCTCGCAGTTGGGGCAGGTGACCATTTTCAAAGGCTTATCGCTCATGATTCTTGAAATATGCCCAAAGGCCCGCCGCGTGAGGGCACGCGGCCTACAAGCCCTTGTAGGCCGGGTCCCCCGACCCAGCGCAAATGCTTATGACGCTTTCTATATTATCAGTAAGAAACTGTTTGACAAGTAGCCCGACATGGTGTTTTATAGTCCAGATGCCGCGTGGTGGCAAGTCGTGCCACGA
>PSRM01000152.1 GCA_003176045.1 Verrucomicrobiota bacterium
GAAACCCTCAGCGAACTTCGTTCGGGCGTTTTCTCCAGCACGTTTAGCGTGGATTTCCTCATCCAATTCCTGAAAAAAACCACCGATGCCAAGGTACTGGCGGAACCGCAGATCAATATTCATGACAACGAGACTGCCCGCCTCTTTGTGGGTCAGCAGGTCCCCGTGATCACCTCCAGCCTGGCCCAGGGGTCCATCGGCCAGTCGTCAAATTATAGGTACTTGGACGTAGGCGTAATCCTTGAAGTGGTGCCGCACATCAACAACCAGGGCGATGTCGAACTCAAGATTCACGCCGAATCTTCCACCGTCGTGCCGGGTCTTGCCGTGCAGGGCCAACCGGTGTTTAACACCCGCGCTTTCCATACTGACCTGACTGCGAAAAATGGTCAGACGATGGTTGTGGGAGGGATCCACCAGAAACAGGTTTCGGACACGATCCGCAAAGTCCCTCTGCTGGGCGACATCCCCGGCGTCGGCTGGCTCTTTAAGAAAAAGGATACCGAAAACCTCGACGTCCAACTCATGGTTTTCCTGCGGCCCAAGGTCGTGAAAACGCCCAAGGACGCCCAGGAAATGCTGGACGAAATTTATAGGAAGGCGCCCAAAATGCGGGAGCAAAACGACCCCCCTGCCCCGCACAAAACCACCCCGCCCCATACCGGACAGGGTTAAAACCTATTCCCTTTTCGAGATTCCAGTCCAGAAGGTCGCGTAGCGGCCACCTGACAGTAGCCGTGGGCCCACGGATGAACGCACCAAAACTCGAAGCGTCGCGTAGCGACAGCTCGAAAACGTCCGCCGGCACATGGCGCTTCAAGCGTCGCTACGCGACGCGCTGGCCGTCTGCGATCGCTCCCCGTGGGCTCAAGCCCACGGCTACCTTCATAGCATCGCTACGCGATGCAAATTGGAGTTAATTTGTGCGGTGAAGCGGGATAAATCCCGCGCTCCACACGACCCCTTTGACGTTGCTCGGCAGGTTTAGTTCGCCTTATTCTCTCCCGCGATGATTGGCTCCCCACCTGCGCCCGCCACACAAAAACCCAATCGCTTAGTCCAGTATCTGCCCAGGATCGGCTCGCCTGCCTACCACCTGATGCTGGCCTGTGTGGCGATCTTCATTCTCGGCCCGCTCGGCGGCATTGCAGCCGCCTTCATGAGCTTTTCGATTGGGTTCTACGTTAGCGGCTCGGTATTGGCAGGCATCCTGGGCAGCTCGGTCACATTACCCTATGGGCCGGAAGGCAAGCATGGCGCCAATTACATGCAAACCATGGCGACATCGGTGGCCGGCATGGCCGCCATGGCTGTCCTGATCCAGGCGGCCGTCTGGCTGGGCCTTCCCCAGCCTCCTGCCTGGCAACTCGTTCTTTATTACATGTCCATCGGCATGTTCGGCGTCGGCGTCGGTATGCTTTACACGCCGCTCCTCGTGGACCGCATGCAGTTGACGTATCCCTCCGGCTTTGCTGTCGCAAATATCCTGAGAGCGCTGACGGACCCCAGCTTGCTAAAGCGCTCCATTGCCAAGCTCGGCGGCAGCATGCTGGGCGGGTACGGCGTAGGGCTTGTTTCGCTCAATCTATCGTGGCTCATGCGACTGCAGAGCGCACTCCACCAGGCTCTTCATAGAGTTTTTTCTCTCGATCCTCGCTTCCTTGCATACTTCCATGTGCCGGAGGAGAAGCTCGAACAAGCCGCCATCTCCCCCTCAAGTTTTGGCGCCGGGATGATTGTCGGCGCGCGGCTCGCCATCCCGGCGCTGGTCATTGCTCTGATCGGGCACTGGCAAACCCCGCACTTGGTGCGCATAGGTTGGCTTCAGGAGCACGAATCCTACCGCAAAACCGGGTTCATGATTTCTCTCGGCGGCATCCTCGGGGCGGCCGCTCTGGACATCACGTTGCTCCTGATTCAGGCAGTGCGCAAATACCGGCAGCAAAGTAGGGCAGGCGTCTCGCCTGCCCCAACAGCGCAGGAAGACTGGAAACGCGTCAATACGTTCCGGCTCACGCTCTGGGTCCTGTTCTGGGGAGTTGCGACCATCGTTATCGGCAGCCAGGTGCTTCATCAGCCCATCTTCTATCTTACTATCGCGGTCCTTCTCTGCTTCCTGTTCGTGCTCGTCAACGGCATCTCCCAGGGAATCTCCGACTGGAACCCCATTTCCAGTGCGTTCGTTGCCAGTGTCCTGATCCTGGCTGCGTTGGGCCTTCATGAACCCGGGGTCGGCCTGTTTTGCGCTTCCATCCTTTTCATCGCCTGCGCCGAAGGCTGCGACATGCAGCAGGACCGCTCCACCGGCTGGCGCCTCGGCACCAATCGCGTCGTGCAGTTCCGCTATCAGGTCATTGGAATTATCGTAGGAGCGATCCTGGCCGTTCTCCTCGCCAAGCTGTTCATGAGCCAGTTCACAATATTGCAGCTCGACCAATTCACTCATCCTCATGCCCCCGGATCAGAAAAATGGCAATCGGCGTTGACTTTTAAGCTGGTCGGGGCCCTCCGCGGGATTACTCAGGCCAAACCGCACATGATCAAAGCGCTTTGGCTTGGAATTGCAATCGGGTTAGGTATCGAGATCACGAAAAAACTCATCAAGCGGGGCAACGGCTACAAGCGGTTTGCTCGTGAGACCAGGATAGGCCGTGCCTTCGACTTTGTGCTGGACGCTATCCTGTTACCCAATCCCTATGCCTCGGCCCTCGGAGGCTTCGTCGAACTGCCATCGGTCCTTTGGTGGACGTCCGGCGGGGTTTTCGCCTCACTCTTCGAATTTTTCCAGAAGAGGAGAAAGCGGCCCGCTCTCAAATCAGCCCAAGGCGAATTACCTGCCGACATGAGCACCGTCTCGCTGGTCGGCGGCGGCCTAATCGCCGGCGAAGCTCTCTCCGCTGTCAGTGTTGGCTTGGTCAAGCTAATCGGCGCGATGCTGCGCTGAGTGCCAAAGGTCAGAGATCAAGACTTCTTCCACCGCGCCGACGCCGCCACTTCCTTGCTACGCCTCCGCCTGGCTTTGGCCTCGATCTGACCTTCCATGGACCTGCGGATCGAATCCGCCGCATTGCGACCCCGCCGCGTTCTCGCATTAAGGGCATCCAATTGCTCTCCGACCGAATTTCCCCTGGATCCTGCCAGTCCCCGACCATGATCGTTCTTCATTTAGAACAATCTACCACACCTCGCCAAGCCTGGGCGCATCTGACATTCGGGCGCTCCTATAAAGCTTTCTTCGAGGCTGCTTTCCTGCTACAGGTCCAAGGCATTTGGGTATCGTGCCGTTGCAGGTTCCACAGAAACCATGACCCAGAGTAGCTCTCAGCGAGAAGTAGGGCAGGCGAGACGCCTGCCCGACTCTCGAGGCTCATTCGTGGTGCTCGTAGGTCTGGACGGTTCAGGGAAAACGACTGTGGCACGGAACATCTGCTGCCTGGCAGGGCAGCAAGGGCGGTTCCGCAAGGTGCGTTACTTCCATTGGCAGCCCTCTATTTTGGGCAGGGCGGAGATACCATTACCGGAGTATCGGAATCTGCCGCGAAAACTTGCTCTGCAACCGACCACGCTACGGAGGCTACTCTCGGCTGCACGTTTGTTTAAGAACGTGGTGCGGGCGAATTTGGCCTGCCTGTTGCGTGTAGGCCCGCTGCTGCGCCGGGGTTCGCTCGTTCTAGTGGACCGGTATTTTTACAATTACTTCCTCGATCCAGTCTCGGTACGGTATTACGGCCCGGTTTGGCTGCTGGAGCAGGCGCGGCGATTTTTCCCCAAACCCGACCTCATCGTGGTCCTTAGAGCGCCGGCTTCAGTTCTGCTGGCCCGCAAACAGGAATTGTCCAGGGAGGAAATCCTGCATCAAACCTCGATACTCGACCACCTTCAGTTTGATGGCGCGCAGGTTCTCGAGGTGGATGCCACGCAGCCGCCATTGAAAATCGCCGCCGAAATTCTGCGCAAAGCTGCTCAACTTTGAAATCCGATCCATACCCATGGGAGGCCCTGTTCGCGACCAATGAGTCGCACGGCCCGGGAGTGACTGTGCCGATGCGGCTGGTGCGGAAACAAAGGCGGCCTTTTCTGCTGCTGCCGTTTCAAAGCCGAGCGGCGGCGGCGACTCTGGAGCTTTACCCGGCGCAGACGGCCAGGGCGAGAGTGGCTCGGACGCTGCTTCGCCTGGCGCTACGATGTGGTCTTGCGGCGGGCACAGAAAAGGTTCAGTTCATTTTCAGGCCGGCGAGCGCGTTTGGACAATTCATTTCTCGTCAAGCAGACAGGGGTGGCGAGTTCCCGGTCATTGGCGTCCTGGCCGGCAACGCAGCCACGCCAGGGCAACGGTTCCTCGTACTTGTTTTTGACAAGCAACTGCGGCCCGTGGCGGTGGTCAAGGCAGGGACAACGGGGAGAGCGATCGAATTGGTTCATGTGGAAAGCGCATTTTTGAGCGCTGCGCCGGCACATACTCGAGGAGTTCCGAAATTACGGGGCGCCCTCAATGTGCCCGGCCTCAGTGCCCTCGCTCTGGATTTTTTTCCGGGACACTCGCCGCAGCCACAGGATTCGCCGGGCCTATTACCTCTTCTCAGCTCCTGGGTGGACGCCAGCAGGCAGGTTCGAGTGAGCGAGTTGTCCGACTGGACGCGCCTGAAGAGTGTGGCGGGCGCCAGCAAAGAGCTTGGTTATGTTGCGACCTACCTTGAAGGGACTCGGATTTGTCCGGCGATCTGCCATGGTGACTTTGCACCCTGGAACATCAAGGTATCGCCGCGCGGTGATTGGACGGTGCTGGACTGGGAACGCGGTCAACTGATTGGAATGCCTGCGTGGGATTGGTTCCATTACTGGCTCCAGCAGGCGATGCTTGTCGAACGGGTCCCTGTTTCTATCCTCGTCGGACGGGTTGAGAGCCTGCTCGCCTCAGATCCATCCAAGGAGTACTTCGGGCTGGCCGGAATTTCAGGGGCCGAACGCCCGCTCCTGCTGGCGTACCTGCATCACTGTATCGAGGTAATCAAACCCTCAGAAGGATTATCGGCCACCCGGGATTTGCTCACCGCGCTGCAATCGAGATGGGCCGGCAGATTGGGGGGTTGAAACTCCAGTTTTGGCGCCGTTTTCGTGTTTATGCATTTGCCAAACGATCGTGACGCCGTGAGCCAGCGCGAGAGTGACCAGAATGAGGCCGGAAATTTTTTCCATCCGCAGCAGTGATTTTTCTTTCAGCTTTCCTTTTCCTAGAGCTGCCAGCCAGCTTAGCACGGTGAACCAAAGACTCGTGCCGACGGCCACGCCCATCACGCAAGCCAACTTCCCCGGCCAATCCGGCGTGACCCATTCGCGCGAAATGAAATTGCCTGCGAGAAGAATCCAGAAAAGAAAAACCCCCACGTTGCCCATTACCCGAACGAGGCCAGTCATGAAATCAGAACGTGGGTGGCACCGCTCCTCGATCCGGAGTCCGATTTTGGCAGCAATGGGCCCAAAGGTGACCGGAGGCACGTCCACCGATTTGGCCATGAGAAAGCGGATCCCCAGGTAGAGCAGAAAAACGAAAGTAATGAGTTCCATGGTGTACTGGATGTAACCCTTTTCGAAAAAGGTGGCGAACCCGGTAAAGGCGAGGAAACAGTAAATCACTTCCATGAGGCTGGCTCCGAAACCAATAAGCGCGCCGGCCCAAAAGCCGCGCCTGGCCCCCTCGTTCACGATCGTTAGATTGATCGGGCCGACCGGAATCGAAAGCACCAGACCGCTGACAAGGCCAGTGAGCGCGGCGAGGAGGATGGGGTGGATGCCGATCACGTTAGGAGGTGCGCCTGAGTCTCAGTACTTTCTCCGAAACACCAAACACCAAACACCAAGCTCCGGAGAAATCTCAAACACCAAGCTCCAAAGCGTCCGAGCACCCACTCCTGGTGTTTGGAGCCTGGCGTTTCTTTGGTGTTTGGTGTTTGGGCCGCGGTTAGTCATCGGTTCCCAACGGGTGGCTCTCCTCCTCCTCTTCTTCTTCAATTTCGCGCAGCATCCGATGTGAGATGCGGGGGCGGACGAAGCCATAAAGCAGATAAAGCGTGAAGAAAGCTGGGAGGACGTAGTACAAAATCTTCTCTCGCAGCAGGAGGATGAAACCCAAAAAGATCGCGAAAATTAATACCTTGGTGAACGTGCTTTTAGAGCGCATCCCGAGCGACTTGAAGCTCGGATATTTGACCGTGCTCACCATCATGGCGGACAAGAACAAAAGCACGACCACCAGGAAATACTCGACCCAGGCCGGAATAGTTTTGTCGTTCTTGTTCAGTTGAACGATGAGCAAGGTCAGTGACGAAACGAGGGCTGCGGCCGAAGGAATCGGGAACCCGAGAAATTCTTTGCCGGTGAGCGCGTTCGGCATGGCCGCAAGGCAGTTAAACCGGGCCAACCGGAACGCACCGCAGATCAGGTAAATGGAAGCAATGAACCAGCCAAACTCCGCATGGCTTCCGCCGAAAGCGTCCCGCAAGACCACTTTATGCACCAAAAATGCCGGAGCGGCCCCGAAAGAAATAATGTCCGCCAGAGAATCGAACTCCCGCCCGAACGGACTGTCCACGCCGCCCATCCGAGCTACCCGGCCATCAAATAAGTCGAAGATACACGCCAGCAGGATGAATCCGAGCGCCACGGTTATCTGATCGTAGTAGTTCGCCCTTTCAAAATCGGCCTCGACGATTTTCGTCAGCGCAACAAAACCGCAGAAGAGATTTCCGGCCGTCAACAGGTTCGGAAGAAAATAGATCTTTAATTTTGGTTCCGGCTCACCCGGAAGATGCTCAGCGGACTGTGGTTGCATGGCTCAGGGGCTAAACCGCACGACTCGTCAACCGCGAATTCACGCGAATCAACGCGAACGGGAACAGCGTTTGATGATCCATCATTGATTCGCGTGCATTCGCGTTCATTCGCGGTTTTCTCACCCCATCACCGCCAGGACCGTTTCGCCACCTACAACGTGGTCGCCGAGCTGCACCTTGATTTTCGCATTAAGCGGCAGATACACGTCCGCCCGCGAACCGTACTGAATCAAGCTGATGCGCTGGCCACGGGCTACCTCCTCCCCTTGCGAGATAAAGCAAACGATGCGTCGAGCGATGACGCCGGCGATCAATCTGACCCCAATTTTTTGCCCCGGCGGATCGCTGGCCTCGAATCCGAGCAGAACATTCTCATTGTGCAAAGATGACTCGGTCTTCAGAGCGTTGAGGAACTGGCCGGTGCTGTATTTGAAATGCGCAATTTTGCCGCTGACTGGCGCGTTCTGCACGTGTACATCAAAAACTGACAGGAACACGGAAATCCGCTGACATTGTCCGCCCATGAAGTTCGGTTCATTCCTGGTGTCAATCACGTCCACCTTGCCATGAGCAGGGGACAGAATCAAACCCGAGCCGGATGGAACGCGGGCGGTGGGATCGCGAAAAAAATAAAAGGTGAACCCGGCATACAGAATCCAAAGCAACAACAAAACCGGCGTAGCAGCGACAGCAACGGCTGAGGCAATCGCCGTAAGCACGGCCGCAACGGCGCTGGCGAAGGTAATCAGGATCCAGATCCCGATTCCGGCCAGCAATGAAAGAAAAACAAGTTTGAAAGCAGCCTTCCTGGCTCTGCCCGAATATTTCATCCGGCAGGAAAATAAGCGCTGCGGGATGGGGGGCAAAGATTAAAATTGCAGGCAGTGGCTGATGAGCATTTGCAAGGCGCGTCTAAATGCGACTTAGTCTTAGTCCCGGAGGGACGACAGACAATAGCCCAGCGTTTCAATTTCAACGCTGGGGACGACCTCGCCCGAAGCCAGGCGAGTCCCGTCAGGGACGACAGATGTCTGCCGTCCCTAACGGGACTTGTCACTCTCGAAACCTCACACCCACCGATAAATCGGTGGGCTATTCTCTGCCGCCCTCACGGGGCTAATGCGGAAATGCGTTTAAGGTCGCATGCTGAACCAGGGCTTCCATGAGCGCGCTTTTATCAGCGTCGTTCAGAGAAGCAAAGTAATCGAGAAATTTGCGGGATGAGGTACTCGGAGTGCGGCGGAGCCAAGCAAATCCACTCGAACACTCGCGGCAAAATGCTTCTCGCAGCAGCCTTATCACAAAATCACAGTTTTCGCTTTGAGGCATGCGCCAGTGCGTGGCTCTATGGGCTCTGTTTCTTATCTAATTTGCCCGAGGGACGCAGATATTTGCGCAGAAAATCCCATATTTCCCTGCGCGACTCGACCGCCAGCGGAGTATCCAGGCGGTTGAAATGATGGCCGCCGGGGGCGTTCGTGTAGATGTGGCACTGGAAGCTCTTTCCCTCTGCGCGAAGGGCGCTCAATAGCTTCTGGACTTCCTGGAATTTCACATCTTCGTCGTTTGTGTTTGCTTGGATAAGCAATGGCGTGAGCAGCTTGTCCGCGTTCCAGGCCGGCGAACGCCGCCGGTATTCCTCGGGATCTTCGGCCAGCGTTTTGCCCAGGTGGTGTGCCGCTGAGAAAAGGTCCTCGTATCCCTTGCCGAGGACGCGGATCCGCTCCTCCAAGTCACTTACGGGCACGCCTGCGTAGCACGCCTGGTAATTGTCCGGGTGCGCGAAAACCGTCAGCAATGCGATGGCCCCTCCATGACTCCAACCGATGACTCCTACCCGTTTCGAATCAATCTGCGGATGCCGTTCCAGCATCCACCGTCGCGCAACGTCCACATCCTCGATCTCCAGGCCGCCATAATCTATGAGTCGCCAGAACTCCACGCCGTAACCAGTGCTCCCGCGGTAATCGGGCGCGATGACAGCGTAACCTTGTTCGATTAGTTCGCGGACGACGTGCGGGCTTTCGTCGGTGGCGATGTTGCCGTGGACTTCGCCGTGAGCCAAGACGATGAGCGGGAGTTTCGGCCCGCGGTGTTGGTTTTTGGGGAGGAAGGTCAGAGCGGAGATGACTACGTGGTTGCTGGGGGCTGCCAGAGGGTCGGGGGACCAGGGATGCGGGCTTGAGGCTGGCGCGTACTCGCCTGGCGTGGTTTGCGAATGGGCGTTGGTTTGATTGGAAGCCCTTGGCGCTCCCTCACCCGCCTGTGCATCGCTTCGGGGCGGCAAGCGGTCGCGGCTCTGTTTCGCGCGGGGGCGCGGCGGGGGGCCGGTGAATTGGACTTCCTCGACGGAGGCGATATCGCTTAGCTGTTGCAACCAGAGCAGTTCGTCGAGTTTGCGTGTGAGCTTTGCATCGAGTTGATTTTGCGCGGCCTCGAGTGTAGCGAGACGTGCGTCTGTGGTGTTGGTTTGCGCGTGGGCAGCTATGGCGAGCGTCATCCATATCCCCATGATGCAGCAAGAACGGGAACATCTCATTAACACCGCGGCTTTAGCTCGGTGGAGGAAACGACACTCCATGGCAAGCCGTTTCAACGGCTTGTCCGACGCGGGTGGAAACTGTTGAAACAGTTTGCCGACTGGCAGCCCATGTATACACCGGGCTAAAGCCGCGGTGTTAATGAGAAAGTGATTTGAGCCCGAAGTCATTCGGACCATACGGCGCTTTCTCGACCGGGCCCTCGTAAATCGTAAATCGTAAATCGTAAATGAGAGCAGGTTGAGATTAAGAGAAAGATTAGGATTAAGCGGAATAGCGCAAGCCCCTATTTCGCGTCCAGCGCGTGGATCGCGGCCCGCAGTTTGCGTTCGATGGCGCGTTGGCGATCCGGCGCGAGTATTTTGCCACCGCCGATTTCCTGGAGGTAAAAACTGTCAATAGCGGCGCCTTTCTCTGTGGAGATTCTCGCTGCGGTGATATCAAGATTCAATTCAGCGAGCGACTGCGAAATGGCGTAAAGCAGACCGACACGGTCCTCGGCCTCGATTTCCAGGATTGTGCGGGTTTCGGAGGTGTTATTGTCAAAATGAAACCGGGTGGCGATACGTTCACCGGCATAGCCCTGGTATGCGGGTCGGCTGATCTTGTGTCGCGCAATGAGTGCATGAAAATCCACCTCCTCTCCCGAGAGGGCCTTCTTCAGGACCTCTTCAAATTTGTCGCGCTGCTCGGCGCCGGCCAATCCCCCGGTTTTGGCGTCATTCACATAAAAGGTATCCAAAACGATCGCGTCCGACCGGGTGAAGATTTGCGCGCTGAGGATATTCAGCCCCGTCGAACTGAATGAGCCCGCGATCTTGCCGAAGAGCCCGGCACGGTCCCAGGTGCAAACCTTTACCGCGTTGCAAGCGCGGTCCGGGTCATTTCGCCAATTGACCACGGGCGCTAGCGCGTTTTCCGCCTCGGAGATCTGCAACCCCATAAACCTGTGGGCCTGGACCAGGTCCTCGACCACCTCGCGAGCGCTGTTGGCTTCGAAATACCGCGGTGCCAGAGTCCCGAACTGCGCTTGTAACTCCTCGTCGCTGATACTCGGCGGCAACATGCCCTGGACCTCGCGCATCAGGATTTCGCGTTGCTGCTCTGCGGCCCGGGCGAATTCGGCGCCGCCGGCCAGCAATCGCGCCGTCTTATTGTGCAAGGACCAGAGAAGCGAATCCTTAAAGCCATTCCAAAGTTTGTCGCTCGTCGCTTGCGCATCCGCGAACGTGTGCAGAGTCAGCAAGGCGAGCGTTTCCTGGTTTTCGATCAGCTTTGCAAACTGCCGGATAACGCCCTGGTCTTCCAGATCTCGCCGCTGAGAAAGGCTGGCCATCGTCAAATGTTGCTCGATCACCACGCGCAAGCTATGCGTGGCCGCGGCATCCAGGCCCAGCCGTCGTGCCACCCGTGGGGCCAGGTGGCCGCCTACAGCCGAGTGGTTACCTGTATGATTGGCTTTGCCGACATCGTGAAGGAGCAGTGCGAGATAGAGTAGAAAAGGGCGTTCGATTTTTTGAAACAGCGGCGTGTAGGCATTGTACGGGGCCGCTGTCGCCTCCCAAATCCGGTCGAGCTGTGCCAGGCACATCAGCGTGTGTTCGTCGGCAGCGTACTGGTGATAGAACTCGTGCTGCACCAGGCACGTCAGCTTGCCGAATTCGGGGATGTATTTGCCCAGCAACCCTGTTTCGTGCATGCCCCGCAAGACCGGAGCCACATTGCCTCGCTGGTTAAGAATAGTGATGAAAGATTCCCGCACGTGCTCGTCGGTCATAAACGAGCGATCCACCAGTGCGAGATTATTTCGTATCAACTGCGCCACGTCAGGATGCAACTCCAGCCCGCGCTGCTGGCTGTGCAAAAAGACGCGCATGAGCCGGCGCGGCTGTTCCCGAAAAACCCGGTTGGAGACTGCGTGAATCTGGCCGTCCGTAAATCTAAAGCCGTCCATAGGCTCCGGCGGAGTCCGTTTGCGGCCTTCAGGCAGGAGAGCGCGCAGCGAAGCCAGGCCGGTCCTCTTTCGCGGCGACGGCACAAGTGCCAGACGCTGCTCCAGTGTTCGCGTGATCAGAAAGATATTGCGCAGATGAGTATAGACATCCCGCATGAACTCCTCGATCCGTTTGCTGGGCGAGCGCTCATGCCAGCCGAGATTGTAGGCGACGGCTAATTGATGATTTCTGCTCAGCACGTCCAGGGGCCGATTGGCAAGGTAGTGCAATTCGGTTCGCACTCTGAGGAGAGAGCTGTAGGCGGCCTCGAGTTGCTTGCGCTCGGCCTCGCCTATTAGACCATGGCCTTGAAGCTCCGGCAATGAACGCGTCCGATATTTGAAGAAGGCCATCCAAAGTAGATTCTGGAAATCACGAAGGCCGCCGCAGCCGTTTTTCAGGTTCGGTTCCTGCATGCAGACCGAGTTGCCCGATTTGGCCCGCCGCGAAGCCTGGTCCTCGAGGCGCATCTGGATATATTTATCTTCATGGCCGGCCACGCATTTGTTGACCAAGGTTTTCTGAAATTTCGTGAACAGACCTTCGTCGCCAATGATCTGGCGCGCTTCGATCAGCGACGTTTTGGATTGCATGTCCGTGTTCGCGACCTTCACGCAATCATCTATGCTGCGGACCGAGTGCCCCACCTTCAGCCCGATGTCCCACAAAGGATAGAGCATGCCATCCAGGATGCGTGACAGATGCGGGAGCGCCCGCATGCCGGCCACCTGGCGGTTGTGCAAGAACATGAAATCTATATCGCTCTGCGGATTCAGCTCCGCCCGGCCATAGCCGCCAATGGCGACCAGCGCCAGGGCCGGAAACTCCTTTTGCGCCTGCTCAGAAAGGGTGGCTCGCGCCGTGTTCCACAGATAGCGAAGAACAACATCGAGCATGTCGGCCCGGGCCTTGCAAATCTCAAGCCCTCCTCCTCCGGCACGGTGCAATATCTTCAGCCGATGCGTCTCCAGCTTCAGGAAACCCTTGTAGCGCGCCAACTCATCCGTGGCCTGCCTTCCCGCCGGCACCGCAAGCCGCGCCGCGGCATCGGCTTCAATTTTTTTCTGGAGGTCCTGCATTTGTTACGCGCCTTGGGTATTCCTGCGGCGGTGCCTGGAAGGAGGGAATCTAACCTTAAAGCCGGCCTAATTGCAACCTTCCACCGAACGGCCGACCGGAGC
>PSRM01000004.1 GCA_003176045.1 Verrucomicrobiota bacterium
ATCTCCATGCGCAGACGCTCGGAGATGCGCCGGGCAATTTCGTCTTGCAGAGCAATCACGTTGCTGACGTCCCGATCGAACGTTTCGGACCAGATTTGATACCCGTCGGCCGCGTCGATGAGTTGGGCTGAGATGCGGATTTGCTGGCCCGACTGGCGCACGCTGCCTTCCAGCAACATGGTTACTCCCAGCGCCTCGCCGATTTTGCGCGCATCTTCGTGCCGGCCCTTGAAGGCGAAAGCGGAGTTGCGCGCCGCCACTTTCAAGCCGGGGAGCCGCCCCAGCGCACTAGTGATTTCCTCGGTTAGCCCGTCGCTCAAAAAATCGGAATCTTTTTCGGCGCTGTAATTCTCGAATGGCAAAACGGCGAGGGATTTTCGCTCGCCTGATCGCTCGAGGCCCGGGGCTTGAGAGGCCGGACGTTCGCCTGTCGGCGGCGAAGCCGCCGGCGCGCCGGGATGCTTGCGGATGGCCGAGCTGGAGCTGCCGGCAAACCACCAATAAATGGCACCGCATAGTACCGACATCTCCGCGAACGAAATAGCAATCCGCCCGAAAAAACTGTCCACAAAATAAAAACCGAGGGCTCCGGCCCCGAGCAGAACAATCGAACTACTTGCGATAACGGATGAATGGCTCGAAGGCCGGCCTGATTTGCGTGGAAGTTTTTCCAGTTTGGCCGGCTCAGAAAGTGACGGCGATGAAATCGTTCTGTTGACGGGACTCGCATGGCGCCAGTGGTCAACCTGCCCGCGGCCGGATTCCTCTTTGAGCCGCGCCAGGTCCGCGGCCAGTTGTCGCGCGGAAGCATAGCGATTCTGCGGATCTTTTTCCAGGCACTTGAAAATCGTTGTTTCGAAGACGGACGAGAAACGCGGGTCGTTCGAGCTGATCGAAGCGGGTTGCTGATTGACCACGCTGTTGATGACTTCGCCGACCGTCCTGCCCAAAAAGGGCCGTTGCCCTGTGGCCAGCTCGTAAAGCACAACCCCGAGACTGAAAATGTCGGAACGATGACCCACTTCGCGGCCCAGCAATTGTTCGGGACTCATGTAATAGGGAGTGCCGATCAACATTCCCGTTTGCGTATGCGCCGACGAGAGGACGCTGGTATCGCTGAGCCCGTCGTTCGCGAGTCGTTTGGCCAGCCCAAAGTCCAGCACCTTCACCTGCCCGCGCCGGTCGAGCATGATATTGCCGGGCTTGATATCACGATGGATGATGCGGCGCGAGTGGGCGGCATCGAGCGCTTCGGCGACCTGAACGCCGATGGCCAGAAGATCGAGTGGCTCGGGTTTGCGCTGCCGGAGAAGGGCCTGGAGAGTCTGGCCTTCGATGTATTCCATTGCGAGAAACGGACGGCGATCGACAGTTTCGCCCACTTCGTAAATGACACAGATGTTGGGATGGCTGAGGCTGGAAGCGGCTTTGGCCTCGGTCTGGAACCGTTTTCTTTTGTCCGAGTTTGTGGCCAGTTCAGCGGACATGACCTTGATCGCAACGTGACGTTCCAGTGTCGTGTCCTCGGCCAGCAATACTTCCCCCATCCCGCCGGCGCCCAGGCGGCGCACGACGCGGTAATGAGAAATCATTTCAGTGGCCATAGCCGCCTAAGCATAGGTTGGCGCGGCAGCCGTTTAAATTGAAATCGCTTTAGCGAAGGAGGAAGCCCGGGCGAAGGAGGACGGACTTTGGGCCGGGCTTGCCTGCGCGGCTGGAGTTCTTTAGGCTGACTGCGCTGGAAATCTTCGCATTCTCAATTACTGGCTCGAAAGACCGATTCGCATGGCACTAGCGCCCTGTTCTGATCGCCTGAATCAGCGATGGCTGATAGCGCTGGTGATCGGCTCTCTGCTGGTGGTGCTGGTCATGGCTTTCCAAGCCCATCACCGTGTTCATAAGCGGATGTTGGTCGGCTCGCATACCGGCGTGAATGATTTCCAACGTTGGATGTATCTGACGCCGGCGTTCCTCGCCGGCAAGGCCGAGTACGAAGGCCAGAAGGTGTCTAACCCACCTATAATCCTGCTCATTTTTGCGCCGTTCACCTGGTTGGCTCCGGACAACGCGCAATTTGCCTGGGTCATGTGCAAGTGGGTCTTCGCGTGTGGAATCCTGTGGTGTTGCCATCGCATGGCCACAAACGCGGGCATAAAGATAAGTCCCCTGGCAGCGGGGCTGGCGCTGGCGGTCTGGATGTGGCCGGTATTCATTGACATTGCCGAGGGCCAGACAAATTTGTTGATGCTGCTGCCATTGACCGTGGGGCTGTACTTGGCCCAGAGTGCGGCCCCGGTGAAGCAGTTCGTGGCGGGCGTGCTGATCGCGCTCGCTATCTGTATCAAGGTCACACCGCTTATTTTCCTGGTCTATATGCTCTGGCGGCGGCGGTGGCTGGTTGTGCTGGGCATCGTTCTGGGCATGGGCATTTGGCTCTGGGTCGTGCCTGGCCTGGCTTTTGGATGGGAACGCAACACGCGATGGCTGGGGGAGTATTTCCAAATTATGATTGTGCCTTACGTGGCTCATGGCACGGTGAAGTATTATTTTGGCCAATCGCTTCCCAGTTTTATTACTCGCCTGTTTCGGCATGTGCCGGCATTCGATTCCAATGGCGGCCCCACGCTGTACGTCAACGTGTTGGACTTGCCCGAGGCCGTGACGAATTGGATTGTGCGGGGCGTGTTGGGGGCCCTGGCTCTGGGTGGGATCTGGTGGATGCGCCGAAGGCTAGTGGACTTTCGTTCGTCTCGATATATCGTCGAGGTCGGGTGCGTGGGGGTTTTCATGGTGTGGGCCTCTCAGCAGTCCTGGGTTCCTCACTATGTCAGCATGGTGCTCGCCCTGACCGCCACCGCGATGGTGCTAAGCGATCCGCAAGAGCTACTTGCTCAGCAGCGACGCGCCCTGCGGGCCCTGGCCGCGTCCGTTTTCCTGATGTTCATGACCAGCGACGTTGCCAAGATCTTTGGGACCGATGGCGGAGAATATGTCCGCACGATCGGTGTATCCATTTGGGCCTGCGTGCTGCTGCTGGCCGCTACAATCACGAGCCGCTGCGGGCGTATGCCCTCTGAAGCCGAGGAGGATCGAGTGCCTGAAAATCAACAACCTCGTAGCAGCCGAGGTAACGAGGCTCAAAATTTATCAAAAACGCAGCGAATCTGATTGATTAGAGCCTCGTTGCCTCGGCTGCTACGATTAACACAATGAAAATCAGCGGGTTCACCTTTATCCGCAACGGCAACGAACTGGCCTATCCGTTCGTGCCTGCCATCCGCTCGCTGCTCCCACTGTGCGATGAAGTCATCGTGAACGTTCCACGCTCCACCGATGATACACTGAAGTCAGTCCAACAGATCGGGGATGCCAAAATCCGGATCATCGAAACCGAGTGGGACGATACCCAACGCACGGCGGGAAGAGCCCTTTCGCATCACACCAACCTTGCCTTGAACGAATGTCGCGGCGACTGGTGCGTTTATATCCAGGGCGATGAAGTCCTGCATGAAGATTCCATACTTCCCATGCGGGCGGCAATGGAAGCAGAAATGGCCAACCCAGCCGTGCAGGGACTCCTCGTAGATTATACGCACTTCTACGGCAGTTATTGGACTGAAGTTTACTCTTTTGGATGGTATTACAAGGAGGTCCGGGTCGTCCGCCGCAATGCCGGAATCCATTCAGTGGGTGACGCACAGGGGTTTCGAACTGAATCTGGTGAGAAACTGCGAGTCAAACATTCCGGCGGCCGTTATTTCCATTATGGGTTTGCCTCCGAGCCGGACACGGTGCGTACCCGGAAAGTCAATCTAACGAAATTGTATGGAGATCCAAAAGCGACCCAGGAAGTGGCTTCGAGGCCGCCGCGATTTTATGCTGATGACCAAAAGGTGCGGGCATTTAAAGGAACTCATCCGGACGTCATGCGAGACATCGTAGCGGCGGCGACGTGGACCTACAAATCGCGCAATCCACTCATCCGATTTCGGCGGGACTATTTCTGGGAAGATATTGCGCTGCTCATAAAACAATGCACCGGAATCACGTTAGGCGTACACAAGAACTACAGGTTGATTAGGTAGCGCGGCTACTCAGAAGCAAGCAACCTCCGCGCGTTGGGTTCGCAAATGAATAGACAATAACTCGAACCACGGATGCACACGGATGCACACCGATGAGAGAGAAAAATCCGTGTTCATCCGTGTTCATCCGTGGTTTCATTCTTTAGCTTTTAAGCATCGCCATACTCATCATGCGGATTTTGCACATCAATACCGAGAAGACCTGGCGAGGCGGGGAACGCCAGACTTTGCTGACGGCGGCCGAGCAGCGCCGGCAGGGTGCGGATTGCATGGTGGCGTGTCGCCGGGGTTCTCCACTCGAGCAAGCCGCCCGGGCGGAAAGCGTTCCCACTGTCGCGCTGTCCAATTCGGCGCCTCTGGCGGGGTTGGCACTGGCGCGGACTGCCCGGTCTTTTGATCTTCTGCATTGCCATACCGGCCGGGCGCACAGTCTCGGCACACTGGCAACCCTGGGGCTGCATAAGCCAGTGGTCGTTTCCCGCCGGACCGATTTTTCTCCTAACCGCTCCCGCTTCAATCGTTGGAAATATCGTCGGGCGGATCAGATCGTTTGTGTGTGCAACCACGTAGCCCAGGTTATGCTCCGTTGGGGAGCTTCGGCCGACAAGGTTTCAGTAATCTACGAGGCCGTGCCCGGGGACGCGTACTTGCCTCGCGACGCTTGCTTGGCGCAATTGCGCGAGCGCACCGGATTGGCGGCGTCCAAACGAATCGTCGGCAACATCGCTGCGCTCGTACCGGACAAAGACCACGCGACGCTGCTGCGGGCTGCGAAGGTGGTGTCAGACAAGCGCCGGGATGTCGCATTTGTCATTATCGGAGACGGCGAGCTTCAGAACGAACTGTTGCAGCTTCGTCAAGATCTTGGCCTGGCTGCCGCGGTACATTTTGCTGGATTCATTCCGGACGCCCAACGGCTGTTGCCGGGCTTTGACATCTTCGCCATCAGCTCTTCGCACGAGGGCTTTTGCACGATTGCGCTGGATGCGGCCCTGGCGGGTGTTCCCGTAGCCGCGACGGCAGGCGGTGGCATACCGGAAAACGTGCTGCATGGATCAACGGGATTGGTAGCGCCGGTCGGCGACGCGCCCGGACTGGCGGCAGCTTTGCTGCGCCTGCTTGAGGATGCCGCCCTGGTCGAAGGTTTTACCAAAGCTGCACGGTTACGAACTCAGCAGGAATTCTCGGTCCCGCTGATGGCTGGAAAGTTCCTGCGGCTATACGAAGGACTACTGCAGCAAAAAGGGCCCAAACTCAAAGGGCGCATTTCACTTCGGGACGGTGTGTGGTAACTCCCCGAAAAGAATAACCCAAAAAGAGTGGAATGCGCCCAAACCCAAGCCGGCTGAAGCTCCTCGATTGGCAATAACGTCCAACATCTCTATCATCGCGGACCATGATTGTCTTTGTGCACGTGCCCAAAACCGCAGGATCAACGTTTCAGTTTATCCTCGAAAACAGCTTCGGCATCCGTGCTTGCCATACCAATCACACCAAGAAGAAAATCTTCGACCAGGACGACTTCAATTTTGCCCGGAAAATATTCCCAGGGCTTCGGAGCATATCCGGGCACAATTTAGGTGACCCATTCAGGCTCTCCGTTCCCGATCCGTACTATATTACCTTTTTGAGGGAGCCGGTCGCACGCGTCATTTCACAGTATCAGGACAGCGTTCTCCTGGGCGGCAACAAAAAGAGTTTTGAAGAGTGTCTGCGTGCCGATGAAACCTTGGAAAACGCGCACGTCAAGATGCTGGCGGGCGAAAGGAACCTCGACAAGGCCAGGACGTTTTTGGAACGCTGCGACTTCGTAGGCCTCACCGAAAAATTCGATCTCTCGCTGCGCCTGCTCGAACGCCTCAGCCCGCTGAAATTGAACCTGAATTACAAGCGGAGGCGCGTCTCAGCGGTCAATGCGATCAAAAACGCCATCCTGAACGATGCCAGGATACTGGATCAAATCAGAGAGTGTAACCGGCTGGATCTCGAGTTGTACGCTTTCGCCACCGACCAGATATTTCCGAAATTATGCGCAAAGGCCGGCGTGGACTCGTCGGAAAAAGTTACCTCCTACGACCGGTATGACAGCGAGATCCATTTTAAGTTTCTGGTCTTTAGCCTCTACAACATGTTGTTTTACCGGCAATTGTGCAAACTCCGGTATAAGCGCCAGTTTCAAGAGGGCAAGATCGAACGGATGTAAGGCGGGTATGAGTTTTCCAGTCGAACGCCTGCCCATCTCGGTTTGCATGATTTCGGGAGCTGAAGCAGCCCGGATCGGGCGAGCGCTGGAGAGCGTTGCTGCCTGGACGAGCGAGATCATCGTAGTGCTGAACGAGGAGGTGAAGGACGGGACCGAAGAAATCGCCCAGCGGCATGGCGCGCGGGTTTTCCGCGAGCCATGGAAGGGACATATCGAGCAGAAGAACTCCGCCGCGGCCAAGGCTTCCAATCCCTGGGTTCTTGGACTGGATGCCGACGAGGCGGTTTCAGCCGAGTTACGTCAACAAATTCAAAAAGCTTTCCTGGGGCCGGATTTCTCGGAGCCCTTCGCGGCGTTTTCTTTTCCACGCAGGACCCTTTACTGCGGACGCTGGATTCGGCACGGCGATTGGTATCCTGACCGCCAAGTACGGCTTTGGAAAAAACAACGCGCGCAATGGGGCGGTATAGACCCGCACGATAAGCTCCTGGTGGACGGACGCATCGGCAAACTCCGCGGAGATCTTGAGCATTACAGCTTTGACTCTATCAACCACCATCTCCAGAAAGTAATCGGCTTCAGTGACGAATTCCTGCGCCAGCGCAAAAACGATGGAAGTCGGGTCAGGTGCTTCGCGTTAGGTATCCGCCCTGCGTGGCGCTTCCTGCGCGCCTACGTCTTCCGCCTTGGGTTTCTTGACGGCTGGCAGGGTTATTATATCGCGTGGATCAATTCCTTCTCCACGCTTACCCGATACGCCAAGATGCGTGAAGCGCAGGCATCCGCCCGCAGAGCCCCATAAGCCGCAGCCTCCTTCGTGTCCATGTCTCTGCGGGTCCTGCACATCAACTCACTTTTGACGGGCGGAGGGACTGACGACCGGTCCGTCCGGATTGCCGGCGCCTTGATGCATCTCGGCCACCAGACCTGGATCGGGGGGCCTGCCGGCCGCCAATTCTCCGAGATTGCTCAACAACTCAAAGTGCCCTTCCATACGCTGCCATTGGGTCCTCTGAAGCTGCGCTTGATTTTGGGCGCCGCGCGGTTCATCCGCCGCGAGGGCATACAAATCGTTCACGCACGCCATGGCCGGGACTTTTGGCCGGCCATCCTCGCAGCTCGCTTGTCCATCGCAAGACCGAAGGTGGTTCTCAGCCGTCACCTTGCAAAAAGCCCGGGCTCATGGTTGAGCCGTAATTTTTTGCTCAGCCAATGCGACGCGTTTGTGGCTGTTTCCAATTTCGTGGCCAAGGTGTTGCGTGAAGGCGATGCCGATCCAACCTCCGATAATCCAGAACGGCACTATCGCCCGCCCATGCGCGGCGATTTCTCGAAGATCCATGTCGTTTATGGCGGCTTTGACATGGACCAATTCAAACCCGCGGACTCACAGGCGCAACGGCAAGCCTGGGGCTTGAAGCCCGACGATTACGCCTTTGGTGTGGTTGGCGGTTACGATCTGCCACGAGGCAAGGGGCAACCGGAATTTCTGAAAGCGGCAGCAATCGTTCATGCCACCGTCCCCCATGCGCGCTTTCTCATCATCGGCCGCGGAAACATGCGCCAGATGCTCGAAAGTAGTATCGAGCAGCTCGGCCTAAAAGGCGTGGCTTGGCTCACCCCCTATTCCAACGACATGCCCGCCGCGATGAACGCACTGGATTGCATGGTCCTTCCACAAGTAGGCACGGAAGCCATCCCCGGCGTTGTTTGTGAGGCGCATGCCTGCGGCAAACCGGTCATCGCTTCCAACTTGGATGGTATCCCCGAAGCGTTCGCCCCCGCTGGCTACGGTCAACTGGTTCAGCGGGGTTCCGTGGAGGAGTTGGCCAAAGCAATGATAAGTTGGGCGTCCAAACCGCCTCTTTCCATGGACGAGCGCCAAAAAATACATGAGCAGGTGGCTGAACGATTCTCCCTCGATCGCGCCGCCCGCGACCTGGCCGCCCTCTACGAGTCGTTGCTCGAATCTCCCCAGGGCCGTAGGCCCGCAATGTGATCGCCCTGACTACAAACTACTGACTACTGACTACTGACTTCGGACTTTGAACCTTGAACTTTGAACCTTGAACGGCTTCCGTCCGCTTTTCGCACATTTCAAGAATCGCCTTCGCCGCCTCCTGCGCCCCGCCAATCTCGAACGCATCGGGCATCGGCGTTAACCCAATCCATCGATCCTCCGCATACATCCTCAAAAGCTGATCGAGCACGTCCCCTTCGGTCGCGACAAAGCCCAGACCAAGTTCGCGCACCAGCCGCGCGTTCACAAATTGTTCGGCATGTCCCGGCACAGGCACAACGAACGTCGGTTTGCGAAGCACAAAGGCCTCGGACACTGCCGAGTACCCACCGTTGATCACCAGCGCATCGGCTGCGGCCAGCAGGCCGATATTGTTCATTTGCCGTCCATGAAACGTTACATTGCCTCGTGATTCCCCTGGGCGCCCGACCACATCAATTTGAAACGGGATCTCGCGCCCCTCAAACTGAATGTTCGATGCGTGCACCGAACCACTCAGCATAAAGACCACCCGGCGCAACTGTCGTGGCGATGGGAACCCCTTGAATTTCCCAGTACTGGCATGTTCGAGCACACTGCGCCGCGCGATTAGCCCGATGCGGCGGAACTTACGATGGCGACCGCGCCCGCGCAGCGGATGCGGACTCAGCACAAAGTCGCACATGTGCTTGTGGAACAGGTAATCGGAGAATTCGATCATCCAAAAATGACTTCGTGTCCCGGGCGGCGCCTCGCGGCTTTTCAGATATTCGGATACGACTATTTCGGAAGTGTTCAAGCCAATCACGGGAATCTTCCGCCGCCGCAATGGCGAAATTGCGTACTCGGAATCAATGATGGCAATGTCCGGTTTGACTCGATCCAGCAGCCCCTCCAATTGCGCCCGTTTCATCCTGCCAATCGCCGCCAAACGTCGAATAGACTTGAACGTCTCCCATCCGCTCACCCCTCCATGCCGGCCGGAATAAAAGAACGACTCCATCGGCGTCAACGACTTGACACACTCCTTGCCTTGTAAGTAAGTCAGCCCATTGCCCGAGGTCAGCGCATGAACCTCGCATCCGGCCTCTGCCAGATGCTCCATCACCGCATGGCACCGGGTACTGTTCCCCAGCCCTAGGCCATTGATGATGAATAGGCAGGTGTGCTTCACTGGTTCAGTAGATCATTCGCGGTCAAATTCCTTCGCGGAAAATAGCGCTCCAGCCGCCGGAACTCAACGCAAGAAAAGGGGCGGGGACGGCCTCGTCCCCAGTCGAGCTTTCGCGAGACGATATTCCTTTACAAAATTCAATGGAAGATACTTCATTGACCTATGCACCCAGGCGCTTTGTAAACTCCGCCGGGTGCGGAGCCCACAGGCACTTTAATAAGCACGACGCATCGTCAGTATGAGCTGGGATCTTTTCGCACTGAACTTTCCAGCAGAGATTCGCGATTTGAGTCAACTGCCTGAAACTTTCAAAGAGACTCCAATTGGGCGAACCGCGGAGATTGCAAATACGATCATGGAAGTCCAAGGGGCGCGGGTTTCCGGGGAGGGGCTCTTGACGATTGAACGACAAGGCTACGCCATTGAGATCAGCATTGGCCCAGAGGCTGTGTGCAAATGGATAATGTTTTACGTGTACGGCGACGGTGCTGCCGCAGCTGAGGTCATTCAGAGCGTGGGGAAGCGCCTTGGCGTTCGGATCTGGGATATTAATGGTTCACAGTTTCTCGATAGTGCCGCAGACCCAACCTTGGGGTTCAGAGCTTACAAAGCGTACCGTGACAAGGTGCTCAAGGATTCGGGTGCGGACGGGACGAGCTAACAACAGACAGTCTGCAGGGACCGAGTCGAGGTCAGAACCGGTGTCAATCCTGACCGCGTACCCCTTCCAATAATCCTTTGAGCGTTTTTCACATAATAATCTTTGCGATGGGTGCCTGAACTTTCATCATTTCGGTCGGGAATGATCCTTTGCGCCGATGACTACGGCCTGCGGGACGATATAAACCGCGCCATTCTCGAGCTTTGCCATGCCCGGCGGCTGACGGCCGTTTCGTGCATGACCGTGCTGGAGCGTTGCGATGTTTCATCCGCGAAAGAATTGCTGCTTTGTCAACGAAGCATTGATATTGGATTGCACCTTTGCCTGACGGATGAGGGGCTTCCGTTGTCGATTCTCGCAAAATCCAGGGACGCTGTTCCGAGCACGCCTTTCCCATCCTTTAAGGTCCTCCTCGCCAAAGCGCTGACAGGCCGACTGCCGTTGGAGAAAATGAAGACATTGATCTCGGCTCAGTATGGATTGTTTCTCGAGAAGTTCGGGCGGGCGCCGGACTTTATTGACGGTCATTTACATACGCATCAGTTGCCTGGTGTGAGGCACGGTTTGATCGAGTTCGTGCTATCGCTTCCGGAGACGTCTCGTCCTTATATCCGGAATACCCGGATGCCGCTGGCCACTCTGCGCCATCAAAAGCTGCCCTGGCTAAAGGCGGCGTTTATTGGCGCGTTCGGCAAGCGGATGGCCATGGAATTGGCTGCCGAAGGTCTTAGGACGAATTCGGATTTTGCAGGCATCTATTCTTTCGGTTCTAAGGAGGCATACGCCACGTCCTTCCCCCGATTCATGCGCTGCCTACCTGAGCGCAATGGCATCCTTGTAGTCCATCCGGGCCTGGACGAAGCCTGGCGTCGAGCGGAATTTGATGTGCTTAAGGAATATCCATTTGAGAAAAGCGCGCTCAATCGGTTCGAGTTGCGATCAGCGCAATCTCATGCCCCAGATAAACTGTGAGCTTGGAATCCTTTTGTGCCTGGTCAGCTCTTACCAGTTTGAATACACGAACCTCTGTTCCTGCCGAGCGTGCACCGGATTCCATTTCACGAACAGCGACATAGCGACGGATGAGCGAAGCGTCCCGGCGAGGGTCGTCACGCTTGAAACTCTGGAGGTAGGAGCCGTCATCCACCTCTATGGGCATGTTATGGACGTCGCCCTTGATATGCTGATAAACCTGTTCAAGATTCCGAAAGCTCGGCACGAAAAGGTTGCCTTGCGCGATCACAGTTCCCTGATGCCAGTAAAAGGCAGGAAGAAAGTAGATATTGACGCACGTGGAAATCACAATCGTGGCCGGAAGAAACCCGTGGAGGCGAGGGGCCCTCTTTGTGGTCACATCTTCAGGCGGTTCGGCGTCCGCAGGCGAGGCCTTACTCGTAAACAAGGAGCTCCATGCCGCAGCACCACATCCTGCCAACGCGAGTAGTGGCGGAAATAACACGAGCGCGTAGCGAGCGTGAAACGGCTTTCCGCTAATGAGAGCGAACAACAATGGACAGATCGTCATCAATGCAAGAAAAAGAGGGCCTGGGCAGCGGCGAAAGACCTCAGTGTCGCGATACCACCACCTGAAAGGCCGGAAGCTAGGACCAGTTTGGAGCCCGCCCGCGTCGTGAACCGATTCCGATTTGTCGGCGAGGGCCCCGGCGCTCCTGATCGCCCTGTGGACATACAGGATCGCTGCGATAAACAAAGCGATCGCCACCAAAACTGATAAGACGTTGCAGGCAAGGAACAGGCTGAAAAAACCGAAGCACGCTCGACCTAGTTCGCGATACTCGCCGGCACCGCGGGTCCATTGCGGCACCCAGTTTATCAGCAGGTTGAAGGGTGTCGTCAGCGTCTTTAGCGCGTCCCAGGTAAAGCCGTTACCTCCTTTCAGCATGCCGAGAGTGTTCTGCCAACCCGTTGCGCTGTCGCCCAGTATGTAAGGGACATAGAGCAAAAGGCCGGCCAGAAAGCCGGCAGCCAGCCACGGGCCGTTCAGGCGGACCGCCGCGAGCGCGAGAACCAGCGCAGTCGTTGGCCAGAGCGCCAATCCAGACATGTGAAATTGCGGCATCATCAACAGCAACAATGGAACCCAGAAAATGTGGCGTGAGCGCTCCTTGCGGACCACCTTCCAAAGCGCGAGGCAAAAGCAGCTTCCCAGGAAAGGCATCACTTCAGGATTGTAAACGCCGACCGAATAGAAGACGGCCGAAGGGGTCGTGGCTGCAAACAAGGCGGCCCAGAACGAGGCGGGATGTCCAAGCGTTGCTTCCGTCAAACGGTAGGTGAGCCAGATGGCGATCGTGTTGAGCAGGATAGTGAGCAAGATGACCCCGGTTATCGAGCCATACAGACGCAGACCGGCCACGCAGAATAGTGTCCATAGAGGCCCTGGAAGTTTTGAATGTTCGTTGTAGTTGGGCTGCCCGAGGTATTGCGCCTTCGCTTCACCTTGAGCGTAGTTGACCGCGACGGAGTAGGCGGCTACGCCGTCACCCTGCCCGAAGTAAAAGTATCCCTGGCCCCACCAAAGCCCGGTCAACCGAAGAGCCAAGCCCAGGATAACGATTAACAAAACGCAAAAGCGCTGCGAGAATCCGTGCCCTTTCGGATTTCGGATTTCGGATTTCGGATTTTTACTCAGAGCCTCCTCACATCGGCTGCTGCCAGTCGAGTCCGGCTCGGGCGCTTGAACTGCCATTGAGTTGGAAGTTTGTCCTGCTGCCCCTTGGTTGCCAACCGTCATTTTTGCATCCCCAAGGCTTCAGACCTCTGATAAAACCGAGCGTGCAGTATTACTCCAGATTGGCGCCATTTCGCGGGCTGTTCGCCACTGGCCGGCCAATCCTGACTTATCACCATGTCGGGCCACGCGCTCGCGGGGCGAGGCTAAAGGGGCTTTACGTAAGTCCAAAACTTTTTGCCGCGCAAATGCGGGAGTTGGCTGATGCAGGGTTTTCGACGAGGAGCTTGTCCGATTTCTCGATGGAGTTCACGTCCGCAACCGCCCCCAGGCCTCGAGTCTGTGTTTGGCTCACGTTCGATGATGGCTTCCAGGATGTGTTCGATCACGCCCTTCCTGTGCTCTCGCGCCACGGTTTTCGAGCGGTCCTTTTTTTGGTCTCGGATTTATTGGGCAAGACCAATGAATGGCAACAAAAGGCGGGCGACATCACCGAGCCGCTGATGGATGAAGCGCAGGTGTGCGATTGGCTGGCCGCCGGCCAGGAAATTGGTTCACATACTCGAACTCACCCGCATCTGACACAATTGCCGCTCGCCGAGGCTCGAGGGGAGCTCACCGCAAGCAAGAAGGCTTTGGAAGACAAATTCGGATTGGCGATCGAGCATTTCTGTTATCCCTACGGCGACTGGAACGCGCAGGTGCGGGACCTCGTTCGGGAAGCGGGTTACAAGACCGCTTGCACCACAGAATACGGCGTGAACTCGGTTGCAACTCCGCGACTGGAACTGAAGCGAATCACCGCTCGTTACCCTTCCAGAAACCTAAAGGCGATTTGGAAAAGGTTGGTCGGCAGGGGTTGACGACGGACGCCGTGCAGGAGCGCGGACATTCTTGTCCGCAGCAAGCTGGAGCGGGAGAGCATCGCGGGAAAATTTCTGAGCCGTGGAGCGCTCGGGCGTTGCTGCGGACAGGAATGTCCGCGCTCCGTATCGGGGTTTGAGCAGATGCGCGAAGTTCGCTGCGCTCCGCAACTTTAATTGAATTCCTCGCCGCGGCGTGCGACTCTAGTTGTAGTGACAAGCTACGATGCCTATCTATTGCGCGAGAACACCGGGACCTCCGGAGTGGTGGAAACTGCGCTCCGAGCAGTTATCGCTCTGGCGGATCACGATATTCCACATCTCGTGGTGGGCGGCATCGCGGTCCAGGAGCACGGTTATCCACGAGTCACTATTGACGTAGATATCGTCGTGCCAGATGTGCTCGATGCAGTAGAATGGCTCACAGCGTTTCCTATGGGCGCATTCGTTCGAGTTAAGCATTGGGAAAATCGAGTGCAGGACACTCGCAACGGAGTGAACGTTGACCTCCTGCCTGCCGGCCAGGTATTAAAAGACGGCTGCAAAGTGCCATTCCCCGAGCCGAAAAACACGGCTGAGCAACTACAGATCGTCACTCTGGAGCAGTTGATCTCTCTGAAACTGGATAGCTGGGCGCAGTCGCCCTTGCGCCGCCACAAAGACAAAACGGATGTGATAGAACTCATTCAACGCCGCAAGCTGCCTCGTGACCTCGCAGTCGCTACAGTGGTTCGCCAGTTATATCTCGAGACCTGGGACGGCTTGCAAGCGGAACCCGAAAGTCCAAAGGCATGATTATGAAACAAATCGAAAAAGACGAACTGTTCGACCATGTGAGCACCTTCTTCAAAGACAAAGGAGTCGAGTTGAAGGAAGGTGTTTATACCCGCGGAGTGCGGATGGGCTGCCAGTTTCTGGCTGATGCCATCAATCTCAGCCAGGAAGGAGTCCAACGCGCCCGTAACCAATTCGACAAGACCCTGGCCCAGATGCGCCAGGTCATTCACGAAAAAACCGCGCCGAAATCGGCTAAACGGAAATCCAGCTCGCAAAAAACCCGAGCCAAAGCCAGAAATTCAAAATCAGGGCGGCGGAAGCGGACCTAACGGCGATCATTGTGTGAAGGCGCTCCTAATCCATCGGGAGCGCAGTCCAAAAGCTCCTCCAACATCGAGGTGCTCGGAATTCGCGGAGCGTCTTGGAGTGCGCTCCCGATAGATCGGGAGCGCTTTTGGTTGCGTTCTGGCAAGGTGCATAACAGGACTTCACGATGAGGGCATGGCTCTTAAACGATTTTAAGGGAATCGGCAGCCTGCGTTTGGCGCAGGCACCAGACCCCATCCCAGGTCCGACGGACGCTGTCCTCCAAGTCCACTACGCTGCCCTCAACCCTGCTGATCGCTATCTGGCCGAACGGCAGTACCCGGCTAAACCCCGCCTCCCGCATATTCTAGGGCGGGATGGGATGGGCCTTATAGTCCAAAGTCCAAAGTCCAAAGCCCAAAGCCCAACCAAAGTCCAAAGTCCAAAGTCTTCAGCAAAGGACCCGAATGACTTCCCGGCACACGTTCGAACAGGTGAGAAGATGATGGTGTTGCGGGGCGAGGTCGGCGTGGATGCCCCGGGCACTTTTGCCGAAAGAGTCGCGGTACCGATCCAAAACCTCGTGGAGGTCCCGCCCGGTTGGACAGATGAGGAAGCCGCTGGTGCTACGCTGGTCTATATCACCGCTCACCAGGCTTTAACCATCTGGGGAGGAGGAGGAGTCCAAAGTCCAAAAGCCAAAGCTCGGTCCCCTGCCTCGGAGCCGCGGACGGCCTCGTCCGCGTTCAGGTCCCCGGCTTTGGACCAAAGCCAATCGCATGAAGTTGTGCTTGTGACCGGCGCTTCCGGTGGCGTAGGGGTTGCGGCAATCCAATTGGCGGCCGCAATGGGGCACACCGTTTTGGCATTATCTCGCAGCCCGGAAAAACGAAAACGGCTTGTTGAACTCGGAGCAGCGGCAACATTCGATCCGGAACAACCCACCTGGCCCAAAGAGGTCAAGGACTGGCTCAGTGTTAATCAGCATGACACCTCAGCATTGGGCCGAGTTTCGCTGGCCATTGACAACATTGGAGGCACCCTGTTGCCGCAGGTCATCGAAACTCTCGGAGATCTTGGGAGAGTTAGTGTTGTCGGTCGTCTGGCAGGGCCGGTCCCCAACTTCAATACAGCCACCTTGCTATTCCGGCGAATTCGAATCGGCGGCGTAGCCATCAGCGCCTACCCACCTGCTGAAAGCTGCTCCGCCTGGCAGCAAGTTTTGAAACTGCTTTCCAAAACCGGCGTCCGACCGATTGTGGACAGCGTTTTCCCGTTCGATCAACTCCCTCAGGCCTTCGATCGTTTGGCCCAGGGGCCGTTGGGTAAAGTGGTTCTGAAAGTGGCTGCGTAGAGGCATCCAGCGCGTCCACACTTACTACGGCCATCCTGCCCGCGAGAGGGACTGGCGACCACAGTGAAACATACAAATGGTACATTGAGCCTGGCGAAGTTCTCGATGGGAGTAGGGGACCGTTTTGCGCGGGAAGCAGAAGCTCAATTGCAATCGTTTCTGCTGGCAGCCCAAAACGAGGCCAATGTCGTTCCCGTATGGAACAAATCCAACCGGGAACACCTCACCATCGGCTCGGAACCGGCCGCCACGCGGGCAGCCGCCGACAAAGCTGTTAAGGCGTTGGGCTGGCAAGCCCCGTACCATGTGGACGCGGACCATATTCGCCTGGAAACCGTTGACCGTTTCATTCCACATTCAGATTTCTTTACGATTGATGTGGCAGATCAAATTGGCCATCCCGCTCCTGCTTCGGCCATCAAAACTTTCGTCGCCCGGCACAAGGAGCTGTGCGGGCGTCTTGAAGTTTCCGGGCTCGAAGCATCATTCGATCTTTCACCTGTGGACTTGGAGCGCATCGCCAGGAAATACCTGCTGGCCATCCAGGGAGCGGGCAAAATCTACAGGCACATTGCTCAAGCCAAAGGCGAAGGACGGTTTATCCCGGAAATTTCGATGGATGAAACGGACCAGGCACAAACTCCGGCTGAGCTGCTGGTCATCCTGGCTGCAATTGCCGACGAAGCAATTCCAGCACAGACCATCGCCCCGAAATTTACTGGCAGGTTCAATAAAGGTGTGGATTACGTGGGCGACATAACGGGGTTCGAAATAGAGTTCGCGGCAGACATCGCAGTCATCGGCTTTGCGGTCCGGCACTACGGACTGCCCGCGAATCTTAAATTGAGCATTCATTCAGGCAGCGACAAATTTTCAATCTACCCAGCCATCTCCCGCGTCGCGAAGCGGATGGGAGCAGGGCTACACCTCAAGACCGCTGGCACGACCTGGCTGGAAGAAGTCATCGGCCTGGCAGAAAGTGGCGGCGCTGGTTTGGCTATCGCGCGCGAAATTTATACCGGGGCCCTCAACCACATCCAAGAGCTGCGCGCGCCTTACGCCGCCGTGCTGGATATTGCTCCCAACAAACTGCCCGCAGCCGCGACCGTCAATTCCTGGGGACCGGAGCAATTTGTTGCGGCCGTTCGCCACGACCCTCGTAATCCAGCCTATAACCCTCACCTTCGGCAATTGATCCACATTGGGTACAAAATCGCCGCCAACATGGGCATGAGATTTCTCGATGCATTGGAAGCCAGCCGTGCCACCATTGCAAAAAATGTGACCCAAAACCTTTATGAACGGCATCTGAAACCGCTGTTCCTGGACAGCTCGCCACCGACACAAAGCGCGGTGCGCTTCACGCCATGACTATTTCCACTCGCGCGGATGCAGGCTCTCAGACCACGGGCTCGATCACTGTTGTGGCGAACCTTTGCCAGAAGGGTATTGAAATCACGGAAAGACGGCGGCTTTTCAGGAATACGGAAGTGCGTTAGGCTATGGATCAAACTTAACCATTCCCATTTAACTCATGCTCAAGGTAGTTTCGCTCCTCCTGTTTTGCGCGAGCGCCGCACCAGCCCAATCGCCCGCCCCTCGCCCTTCTCCCCTCATCCCTCTCACCAACGCTCATGCGCATAACGATTACCAGCATAAGCGGCCGCTCTTCGACGCCTTGGATCGCGGTTTTTGCAGCGTCGAGGCGGATATCTGGCTCACTAATGGCCAGCTTCTTGTAGCGCATGATTTCTGGCGAGTGAAACCGGAGCGAACGTTGCAGGCGCTGTATCTCGACCCGCTGCGCGATCGCATTAAGAAGAACGGCGGCCATGTTTATCCGGAAGGGCCGGAAATCGTTTTGCTGGTCGAAATCAAAAACGATTGGAAGACTACTTATCCCGTCCTGCGCAAAACTCTGCAAGACTACGCGGATCAACTGACCAGCTACCGCTCTGGAAAGAAACAAACCGGGGCGATAACCGTGATTATCACGGGCCATCGTTCAAAAGAAATGCTCAAAGACGAGTTGGTCCGCATCGCTGCGTTGGATGGCGATCTTGCGGATCTGGACTCCGGCGCGCCCGCTGAGCTCGTGCCGTGGATCAGCGCCAATTGGTCTCAAAACTTCAAGTGGCGTGGCGTTGGACCATTCCCGGACTCCGAGAAGGAAAAACTCAGGTCAATCGTAACCAAGGCGCATCAGCAAGGCCGTCGCGTCCGCTGGTGGGGCGCGCCCGACCAAATCAACTTCTGGCGTGAGATGCGCGCCGATGGGGTGGACTTGATTAATACGGACGATTTGGAAGGAGTGCGGATGTTCTTAACCACGGCTGAACACGGATAAAAAACTTCAAACTTCAAACTTCAAACTTCGAACCTTGAATTTGAATTTCGAATTTTTCGAATTTTGCAGTTTTATCCGTGATCATCCGTGTTTATCCGTGGTTAAGGATTGCTTCCCTTGCGGTTCATTTGGGATGGGCCTCCAGGCGTGCGATGACCTGCTTCAGCTTTTCTAACGCAGCCGGGTCCTCCGCCAATGACCGTTCTTGAAACGCAGGATACAATTTATCCCAGATGGCATTCATCTCGTCCTGAAAGCTGTTGGTATCGGCAGTGATGGCGATCACTGCATCCTTGTCGGGAATAACCACGCATAACTGCCCACGCGCGCCGTCGCCGCGAAACGCATTGTGCGTGCAACGCCAGAACTGGAATCCGTAGCCTTGGATCCAATCGATGCCGATTTTCGAGTGTCCCTCCTGGTCGTTCGGCACTTGTTTGGCGGTCGCCTGGAGAACCCATTTTTCCGGGATCAACTGCTTGCCGTTCCATTTTCCTTTTTGCAGGTAAAGCTGCCCAAACTTGGCGATGTCCTCCGTGCAGAGTTTGAGCCCGGAACCGCCGAGTGAATAGCCTTCGGGTGTGCTCGCCCACTCGGGGTGTTCTATTCCGAGCGGTTCGAATAAGCGCGGTTTAAGATATTCCAGCACGGTTTGGCCAGTTACCTTTGTGACGATGGCCGAGAGGGTGTAGCTGCCCATCGTATTATATTGAAAGTGCGTGCCGGGTTTGTGGGGCACCGGATGGGCCAGGAATGTTTTTACTGCCCAGGGCCCGCCAGCGGCGGATTTCGGTTCGGTGTCATGTCCGCACGTCATCGTGAGCAGATCGCGCACCTTCATGGCCTTCAGATTCTCAGATGGTTCAGCCGGGCAATCCATAGGGAAGAATTTCAATACCGGATCATCCAGGCTCAGTTTGCCCTCCGCGATCGCCAACCCAACCGCAGTGGAGTTGAAACTCTTGCTCAGTGAATGTAGCACGTGCGGTTTGTCGGCCGATTCCGGTTTCCACCACGCTTCGGCGATAACCTGGCCATGCCGCACCAGCATGAAGCTGTGCAGCGTGTTGATTCGGTCGGCTGCTTCGATGAATTCGATAATGGCCTGTGAAGAAATGCCCTGTGCCTCAGGTGCGTTGCGAGGCAGCGGCATCGAGGCGTGCATGGCGGGAATAGAAGCGAGGGAAACTGCCAGAGTTGAGGCAGAACAAAGAGTTCCGTGTTTCATAGGAGTAAGTTTGCTCGATAATACGACCATCCTCCCATGCATGTGTCAAACCCGAACGTGTCACGCTTTCACGTTTTAACGTCTTAACCCTTTTAACGCCTTTAAACTCTTGGCCATCAGCGCACTTGGCAATCCGCAAACACCGCGTATTTTTAGGTAACTCTCAATCTGGACTTGACCTATGACGAGCGCGTTTCGTAAACCATTGTTCCGCTACTCCATCCTGATAATCGGCGCTGCCGGGCTGGCGGCAGTTCTATTTCCCGGCGCCCTCCGCAGCCTGATGCGCGCGGACCAATTCATGCCGCACGCCAGTTGTTACCTGCGAAATCCGAAAATTATCATGCTCCACGTCTCCTCGGATTTATTGATCGGATTCGCGTATCTCTCGATCTCAACGACGCTGGCTTACCTGGTCTATAAAGCCCGCGAGCATATCCCTTTCCACTGGATGTTCCTGGCCTTCGGCCTTTTCATCATCACCTGCGGGTTCACGCATTTCATGGAGGTGTGGACGGTCTGGCAGGCAGTCTATTGGTTGGCGGGAGCCGTCAAAGCCATTTGCGCTGTGGCATCCGTGGCGACGGCTATCGCGCTGTATCCTTTATTGCCAAAAGTATTTGCACTGGTTGCCGGGGTGCAGCTTTCCGAGGAGCGCCGGCTTAAGCTTGAAAACGCGAACAGCGAACTCGAGGGGTTCGCTTATTCTGTCGCGCACGATTTGCGCGCGCCTCTCCGGGCCATGAAAGGAACGGCCACGGTTTTGATGGAAGATCATGGGCCGGCACTCGATCCCGAAGCGCAGCAGCATCTGGCGCGAATCGCAGACGCTTCGCAACGAATGGACCGCCTGATATGCGAGTTGCTGGAATACAGCCGCATCTCACGCATCGTTCCGGAACTGCGGTCAGTGGATCTGGAGTCAGTCCTCGCGGAGGCCCAACACGCTTTGTGCGCGGACATCGAAAAAAACCGCGCCGAAATTATCATCGAACGTCCTCTGCCGCCGGCCATTGCCAATCAAACGTTATTGACACAGGTACTGACCAACCTGGTCGGCAATGCCGTCAAATTTGTCGCTCCGGGCGTCCAACCTCGGGTGCGTGTGTTCGCCTCGAAAAGCGACGGCGTCCTCAGGCTTTCCATCGAAGACAACGGAATCGGGATTGCCTCGGCGCATCGAACCAAAATCTTCGGCCTCTTCCAGAGGCTTCATTCTGCGGCGGAGTACCCCGGCACAGGAGTCGGCCTGGCGCTGGCTGAAAAAGCCATGTCCCGGATGAATGGCAGGCTCGGATTCGATTCCACCCCCGGCCAGGGGAGCTGCTTCTGGATCGAGCTGCCAGCGGGGTGAGCTTGGAGTTCGACAGGAGCGCGACCTTTAGATCGCTTCACGCCCCATCGCGACCACTCTCTGGAAATACCCGGGACCGCTCCCGGTATGGACGTTGAAGCGGCATAAATGTTGCGCTCCTATCCGCCTAGTTGCATCTATGGCGACATGTCGCCGCCTTGGAACACCGCGACATGTCGCGCCATTCCAAAGCGCGGACATGTCGACATGTCCGCGCACTCCCAAATATGTGAACAACGTGTGAATAACTGGTGAATAACTTTCTATTGAGCCGGACAGGTAATCGCGCTAAAAATTGTCCGTTGTCAACTGAGGCGACGCTCGGCCCGGCGACACCGTGCGACTCTTTGAATCGCATTTCGCTTCGGCGCAACAAAGACAGGTCGGGATTAACTTCCCGACCTTGTTTTTTTATGTTCCAATCGCTGCCGTGCGATTCTCTTCCCCACGACAACCTCCAGCGTCGCACCCAACATTGAAATTAAGAGGGCGCTGATCCAAACCACGCGCCACCGTTTGCTTTCGCGGAGGCCAAGGATCAGTCCAATGACAGCGATGCAGAACATCGCAACAAAGAGCGGCAAATCCGCCGGCGCGACGCTCAATGAAAATGGGCCAGAGAGTAAAAGGAAAAGCACATAAATCACCAACAGAAGCTTTATCATGAAGCGCTTCATTCTCGGGTTTTCAGACCGAGTCAGCAATTGTCCCAATACCCATTGGCTTTCATTCTGAAACAGGCCAACCCACTCAGCAACAGGTTTCCTCCTCCACTTTGGTCCTGAACCCGCCAGGCAAGGACGAGATCTTGCATCACACGCCATGGCCGAGATTACGACCCGGGGACGATTAGACGACCTCTTGAACCTCGTGCATGGACGGGACAACTCTTTTCCCTGAGCGCGCCAACCGCTTGCAAATGAGGCACTTACATAGCCCGCCAGGCTCTGAGAAAAGTCAGGCATGGCCTAAGCTGACTGAACCCGATTCGTGGCCAGCAAACGCCGCGAAACGATTGTGATGAAAACCAGGCGCACCCAGGCCACAACAACTCGCAGACTGCTGAAAAATTGGTCCCGCCATCTCGCCATTGGTCTGCTCTTGGGATTGTTGGGCTTGCTCCTCTGCGCTACCCCAGCCTCGGCACAGTCCGGCACCAATGTGAGCGCTGCTCCAAGCGCCACCCCCGTACCGCCTCCGGGGGGGCCTGCTAAACGAAGCGCTGCGGACCTAGAAAAATTGGCCATTCCCATCGCGCTACATCCGGATCCACTTATCGCCCTCATCCTGCCCGCTGCGGCGTATCCGCTCGAAGTTGTCAAAGCGGCGCGTTTTGTGCGGGACACCAACAATATTCCCAAGGTGGACGATCAGCCCTGGGATGACAGCATCAAAGCCCTCGCAAGATTCCCGGAGGTAATCGCCAAAATGGATGCGGACCTGGAGTGGACTGTGAACCTCGGCCAAGCCTTTGTCGAACAGCCCAAAGAATTGATGGACGCGATCCAGGAACTTCGGCGCAAGGCCCAACAGGCCGGCAATCTTAAGACGTCAGAACATCAAATCGTGTCGGTCACAAACATCGTGGTGTTGCAAACCAACGTGACCCAGGTAACGGAAGTGACCAAAGAGATTATCCAGGTGGCGCCTGCCAATCCGTCGGTCATCTATGTTCCCAGTTATCCGCCGGCGATCTATTACCCATGGTATCCCTATTATCCTTACGCAGCACCGTTGGTTTCGTTCGGCGTCGGATTTGCCTGGGGTGCGTTCTGGGGGGCGGCGTGGGGTAGCTGCAATTGGGGCCACGGATGTGTGGACGTTGACATTGACAGTAACCGGAACGTAAACCGGAACACGGATCGCAACAGGGACCGGGCTTCAACGAGGGACCGAGCCTCTAATACTCGAGACCGCGCTTCCAACAATGCCGGCCGCGGCGGCGGCAAACAGCAATGGAAACCTGACCAGAATCGGATGCGGCAAAGCGGGGGCGCCAGTGCGAGTACCCGCGAGGCACGTGGCTGGGGAGGTTCCAGCGGATCGCGACCCTCGACAGGCAATATGGCGTCCCGCCCTTCAGCCGGGACGCGGCCATCCACGGGAAACCCTGCGAGCCGACCGTCAGCGGGCAACAGCATGGCCCGCTCGGGCGCAAGTTCGGGATCCCGCCCCTCCACGTCCCAGTCCTCCCGGAGCTCGGCCGGCAGCAACCGTTCGTCCTCGGGTTCGAGCGCGTTCAACCGCAGCGGCGGCGGCAGCAGCGCGCGAGCCTCCAGTTCCCGCGGCTCCTTCAGCCGCGGCAGTGGTGGCGGTGGCTCGCGCGGCGG
>PSRM01000097.1 GCA_003176045.1 Verrucomicrobiota bacterium
AACAAAAGCGACTTGCCACCAGACCATAGGACGTTTGCTTTGATAAAACACGAAGTAGGCCGCGCCGAGCATGAGGACGTCGCCAAGGAAGAAAGGCCATTTGGCGAGCTTGGAATCAAACAGAGCGCGCATTTCGGACTACTAGTGTAGCGCAAAAAGACCAGAGGCGGTCAAGGAGCAAAAAGCCGTTGGGGAAGGAGCGCGGCATTTATGCCGCTTCACGCGCCGAACGCACGGAAGCGCCCGGGTTAACAGGTCCGTTCATCGCGCTACGGAAATTGAAGCGGCATAAATGCCGCGCTCCTTCCGCCCTGTAGTCTTGTGGTCCTTTAGTCTTGCAGTCAACATACGGCGTGCGTACTTGCGTAATCTTCAATCCAGCGGCCAAAGGCGATAAGGCGCGGCGGTTTCGCCGGCATCTGGACGCGTTCGCGGCTGAATGTGCCGTGAAATTGACCGGTGCGATCGGAGATGCGCGGCGACTGGCAGCAGAGGCCGTAAAAGAAGGTTTTGAGACCATCGTTGCTGCCGGCGGAGATGGAACGGTCAACGAGGTGCTCAACGGTCTTGGGGATGTTCCCGAAGGGTTTGAGAAGGCGCGACTGGCAGTCTTGCCGCTTGGGACGGTAAATGTGTTCGCTCGCGAACTGGGTCTGCGGCTCAAATTAAGAGCCGCATGGCAGATCATTCAAGCGGGGCGTGAGATGCGCATAGATTTGCCAGCTATCAAGTGCGTGGATTGTAAGACAGCCGTCTCGTCTGCCCCAACCAATACCGGCCACTCAAGCCAGGGCAGGCGGGACGCCAGCCCTACTTTGGAGCGGCGTTACTTTGCGCAGATGGCAGGTGCGGGATTGGATTCCCGGGCCGTGGAACTGGTCGAGTGGCAGATGAAAAAGAGGATCGGCCCGCTTGCCTACGTGCTTGCCGGGCTGAAAGCCATGCGGATTGCGCCTTGTCAGATTACAGCTTCTGGCGGCGGACATTCTGTCTGCGGCCAATTGGTCCTCGTCGGCAATGGCCTCCGTTACGGTGGAGAGTTCCGGCTCTTTCCAAAAGCCGACCTGCATGACGGCTTGATGGACGTGTGCGTGTTTCCCCGCGTCAATTGGCTCACGCTCCTGCGGTGCGCACCATCCCTGCTGGTGCGCGGGACAGCGCCTGAATCACTGACGGAGTGCTTTCAAACCCCCACACTCACGGTCACCGCCATTGGAGCTATGCCGTTGCAGGCCGATGGAGAACTGATCGGCCACCTGCCTGCGACCTTCAGCGTCGAAAAATCAAAATTGCGGATTGTGGTGCCGTGAGTAGTGAAACGTGAAACGTGAAACGTGACATAGGCGCAGGAGCGCGGACAGCCTTGTCCGCGCGGCCAAGCGAGAGGCTTTCTGTACGGGACGACGTAAGGAGTGCTTTTCCAGGACGCCGCATGAAAGCATGAAAGCCGGACTCCTTACGTCGTCCCCTACAATCGCTTTGAGAAATTCAGGCATCAGCTCATCGTGGACCATTCCCTTCACGTTTCACGTTTCACGTTTCACGTTTCATCTGTCTCTTTGCGTCTTTGCGTCTTTGCGTTAAGATTCCGCCCGATTTGGATCCGAACATCTCCATCGTCGTTCCTCTACGCAATGAGGAAGCCAATGTGCTGGAACTGACGCGGCAGATTTTCGCTGCCTTCCTCGGCGAAACACAGCCGCTCGAACTGGTGCTCGTAGATGACGCGAGTACGGACGAAACTTGGCAGCGCATCCTCCAAGCGCAACGCACGGAGCCGCGGATTCGAGCCCTCCGCCATGCATCGGGAGGCGGCCAAAGTGCGGCCCTTTGGACGGGCTTCCGGGCCAGCAAAGGAAGCATTATTTGCACTCTGGACGGAGATTTGCAGAACGATCCCGCGGACCTGCCCCGGTTAATGAAGGAATTGTCTTCATGCGACCTGGCCTGCGGTGTCAGACTTACACGCAGGGATAGCGGGCTTCGAAAGATTTCATCGGCTGTCGCCAGAACAGCGCGGCGAATCGCTCTCGGGGTTGATTTTCGTGATAGCGGCTGCAATCTGCGCGTGTTCCGGCGCGAGGTGCTGGAGACAATTCCGCCTTTCGACGGCTTCCACCGCTTTATGCCCATCCTGGCTGACGGCGCTGGCCTAAACGTTCGCGAAGTCCCGGTGAACCATCGCCCCCGCACCGCCGGCAAAACGAAGTACGGCGTCTGGAACCGCCTCGGCCGAGGCGTCCGCGACCTGGTGATGGTGGCGCTCTATAGAAAGAGGCAGTTGAGGCATATTCCGACAGAGGAGCACAAAACCCTCGTGAGCACAAAGCAGTCAGTAGTTAGTAGTCCGTAGTTCGTAGCAATTGAGATACGGCCCCGTATCGAATAGAACGCGCTGCGTTTATTGGTGTTTATTTGTGTGTGGTTATAGCTAAACTGTTCTCATGAGTAGTTCTGTTAAGATTTTGAGGGTGGTAGGGCTGATCGTGGTGGTGATTATAGCGGGCGTGGCCTTGGGATGGCTGGGCAGCCGAGCGAGTAAGACGCCAACCCCGGAGCCGCGCACGGCGAATCTGACGCAAACGCCGCCTGAACCGGTCGTGGTTCATGAAGATTCGACCAAAGCGTCTCCGAAAACGCTTAATCCGCAGGCGGTGTTACCGAGAACGAATCAGACGCTCGGTTCGACAACCTCAGTGGCGTCGGCCAATCAAATCACGAATTGGGAGGAGCGGTTGGAGCAGATACTGGCTCCGGAAGGCAAGGAATCGGACAAAGCGAAGCAATTGCTGGCGATTTTTCCGCGGGTGCCTTCGGAGGGGCAGGCCGAACTGGCGCAGCATTTGTGCAATCTTACTTCCGATCAGGATTATGGGCCGCTGGGCCAATATCTGACCAACTCGGCCATGTCCGAGAGCGTGCTGGACGTTTTGATGAATGATTTGCTGAATCGGCCCAATAGCGTGAAACTGCCTTATCTTCTGGGCATTGCCCGACAGGAACAAAATCCGAAAGCAGGCGATGCCAAAGATTTATTGGAGCTGTTTCTGGAGGAAAACGACGGCAATGACTGGGCCAAGTGGCAGGCGAAGATGGACCAATGGCTGAAGGATAATCCGGATTAAAAAAACCAAACTCCAAACACCAAACTCCAAGGAAACTCCAAACATCAAACACCAAAGGCTGTCTGGAGCCGGTTCGGTCGTTGGCCGGTGGCGGGGCGTCCTTAAGTTACAGGCCTGCCGAGTCAGAGAGTTCAATTTCGCCGCCTTTTCCGTCCGCTAAACCTCTGAAGGATGTTTCTATTCATGCGCAGCAACCGCCAGTCTTTCATCACTTTCGCCCCCAATTTGCCGTAGAACCGCAGGGCTTTGCGGTTCCAGTTCAGGGCCATCCATTCGAATCGGCCGCAGTTGCGCTTGGCTCCGATCTGTGCGACGGCTTCAATGAGGCGGCGCCCGACCCCACGACGCCGGAACTTCGGGCGCACATAAACGTCGTCCAGCCAGATTCCTGGGCATCCGACGAAACTGGAGAAGGTGAAAAAATAGATGGCGTAACCGGCCAAATCTCCGTCGCAATCCGCGAGCAATGCGCCCGCTACGGGGCGTCGGCCGAAGAACGATTTGCGAAGTGACCCGACGGTTGCTTCTACTTCGGATTCCAACCGCTCGAATCCCGCCAGTTCACGAATGAGATCGAGGAGTTGCGGAAGACGTGAAGGCGTGATTTTGGAAACCCGGACTCTCAACTTGGCGTGATCCTTCAGAGGGCATGAAATAATTGTAGCAGCCGAGGTAACGAGGCTCTAATTTTTTGCACGCACTCGCACGCAAGAATTTCAGAGCCTCGTTACCTCGGCTGCTACAATCTCAGGACCGGTTGGCTGGAGGGGCCGAGCGCATGTTAGGCGGGGGCTGCCGCTGTTGCATGAAGGGGGTCTCACGCAAAGCGGTTGGGACTTCCTTGGTCAGCCACATATTGAAAGCCTCGGCTTCACGGCGCTGGCGTTCAGCACGGGCGAAGCCCGGCAAATCCGCCATGACCTCGGCGTCGTTGATGGGCAGCTTGCCTTTGACAAACAGGATGATCCCGCCGTCCCGCGTCAATTGAAAATGGCTGACTTTGCCGGGGGGCGTGCGAAAAGCCAATTCCTTGAGGCCACCCTGGGAGTTGAGCTCAATATGGTCTTCGATGTCGGGCAAGGATTGGGTCGTGAAGGAGAAGGGCGGCAGCGACGTCGGTTTGAAACCGGCGTTGGTGCAGGCAGCGTCGAACGATTTGCCTTGGGCCATGGCGTTGGTGAGCGTGTCATAAAAACCGCGTCCCACCGACCGCGCCATGAGCATCGCCTGCACATATTTGTAGTCAGCCGTGACCTGGGCGCGAATTTTGTCCAGTGCCGGAATCTCGCTGTGGAGGCGATCTTTGAGCGCGATAATATAAAAACCGTCCTTTCCAGCGATCGGGCCGGTCACGGGTTCTTCTGACGAAAGCGAGAAAGCAGCTCGCGCAAAGTCGGACCCTACCTCCAGGTCTTTCGGACCATCCCGGCTGTCGAAAGGGGCGGTGACCCCTGTCGGAAAATTATTTGATTTGCCGCTTTGCTCGAGTATTGCTGCATTTGCATTAGTGATCGCCAGGACGGCCTCCGTGAAGGCGCTAGCAACCGGCTTAGCCAGGATCATGGCTCGTTCGTGAAGAATTTCTTTGCGCAGACCGATTTTGGCTTCCTCCAGCGTCTTGCCGAAGCGCGTATAATTCGTGTTGCGTTCGAAATATGTCTTCACCTCTTCGGCAATGTTTGTTGATTGCGCCTCGGCTTTGGCCAGGTAATTCGATTCAGGAACTTTTACGTAGGCCACTTGCACACGCTCGGGCACGCGGTAGTTCGCCTGCTGATTCGTGTAGAATTGCATGACCATGTCGGGTGTAACTGTCACTTTGTCCATGTAATTGGAGGCTTCGAACACGACTGCCTGGGTGGCCAGCTCCTGGTGCAAGCGCACGTAAAGCGCTTTGGTCTCTTCGGGTGTGATCAGCTTCCCGGCCAAACCGATGGCCGCCTGCAGTTGCATCAGCCCAAGATAATGCCGGGCGAATCGGTCCAAATCGTCGAGCGTCGCTCCGGCTTGCGGCTTGAGCACTTTTTCCTCAAAAACAGTTGGAGAACTGATGCCGCGGTTGGCGAAGTTGCTCAGGATCGCGCGCTCGACTTCGGCCGCCGCCTGGTCGCTGACATAAATACCCATGCGCTCCTGCTGTTGGACATAGAAGAGCCAGAGATACTGCTCCCGCATGATGTAATCATTGTCCGGCATCCGGCCGAAGGTGCCGGGAGAAAAGAAATAGCGCAGGATGACTTCGCGCTGGGCCTTGTACAAATCATCGGCCTTGATGCGCTCGCCGCTAATCGAGCCGTAATTAACCGATCCTGTTCCCTGCCCGCGCTGGCTGCGCGTGTAAGGGGAAAAATAAATAACGAAGCTGATGACGGTCAGCGTGATAATCACCGCCCACAACCACGTTTGATGCTTGCGAATAGTGCCGAACATAAGATTTAGACTAAACCACGAACGCACAGCATAAGTGGCTTTGGGCCATGGGGCAAATGGAAAGAAGGGGGTGTGGGGTGTGAAACGTGAAGCGTGAAACGTGATTTCTCCGCTCGCGTGCGGTTTACCAGCCGGGCGCTTGCCCCGCCTCAGGCCCGGGGCGGCATTGAACTGGGCTTCTTATCCTGCGCGTGCCGCCATTGCTTGTGGGCGAAGTCCACTGCCTGGATGAGCCGTTCGCGAGTAACACCGGGGAAGCGAGCAAGGACAGCCTCGATCTTGGCCTGGAACGCAGCTTCGAGCGCATCAGCCTCCTGACCACGTCTGGCCTGAATTACTGCCTCCAAGGCCAGAAGCAGAGCCTCCAGATCCGGGTTCATCCCGGGAAGACTTCTCGGAGCACCTGTGTAGCTTCCCCTTCCGGTACTTGTTCGTGCACCATGCGCCAGGAATGTTCAAGTTGAACCAGACGGCCTCGTAGCTCGCTAGCGATGCGTTTATCCGGATAATCGGGATCTGAAGCGGTTAGATAGATGGCTCGACCGAAACGCAACAGCCATTTTAATGCCGTTCCGTGCTGCTCGATTTTGTCTGCGGCAGGCTTTCGTTGCCGGAGGATTTCACGTTGCTGCCAATCCAGGAATCTCTGGCAGATCTCGGACCAGCGGCTCACCTGCTCCCAGGCGGATTCTTGAAGGGAGAAATCGGCTGTTGCCAAACCAGAAGGCTGGGCTGCATTCATAAGAGTACTGTGCTTCCAACAGTCCCAGTTGACAAGGCCCGAAAGCAAGCCGACAACTCTCTAATGCAAACCGTCACTCTGCCCTGCGGCGAACGCGTGCCGGCGTTTGGAATGGGCACGTGGCATTTCGGGGACGATGCACGGACGCGGCAGCAGGAGATCGCAACTCTCCGATTGGGCTTGGACCTCGGGGCCCGCCTCATTGATACGGCGGAGATGTATGGCGGCGGACGGGCCGAGGAAATCGTGGGCGAGGCGATTCGGGACCGGCGCGATGAAGTGTTTCTGGTTAGCAAGGTCTTGCCGTCCCACGCCACTCGCCACGGAACCAAGGCGGCTTGCGAGCGGAGCCTCCGGTTTCTCAAGACGGACAGGATAGACCTTTATCTATTGCACTGGCACGAGAGCGTACCCGTCTTGGAAACGATTGCCGGGTTCAAGGATCTTCAGCGGGAGGGCAAGATCCGGCATTTCGGGGTCAGCAACCTGGATTTGGACGAGATGAAAGAGTGGTGGACGACTCCGGGCGGAGACCAGGCGCAGACAAATCAACTTCTTTACAACCTGGTGCGGCGCGGGATCGAGTGGGACCTCTTGCCCTGGCTGAGGGAACACAAAATTCCGGTAATGGCTTATTCACCGATCGAGCAGGCGCAATTGGTCGCGGATAAGAGACTGATTGGATTTGCGCGGCATCACGGAATGACCACGGCGCAAGCGGCGCTAGGCTGGTTGTTGTCGAAAAAGGACGTAATCGTGATCCCGAAAACAAGCAACCCAGAACGGTTGAAGGAGAACTTCGGCGCGCTCGAGCATCCGTTGAGCAAGGCGCAGATAGCGGAGCTTGAGGAACTTTTTCCAGCGCCGAAAGAGCCGAAGGGACTGGAAATGCTGTGAGACGTGATGTGTGAACTGTGAACCGTGAAAACGTGATCCGCCTTCGCTCGGAGCTACGGCGCGACGGGTGCGTGATTACGTGATGTAGCGGCCGATCGGGAGAGGCCCGAATCAAAGTTCCGAAATCCGAAGGCCGAAATCCGAAAGTTCAGAGCCTCGTTACTGTGTGAGAGCGCCAAGGAGATGACTGGGCTAGGGGTTTACAGGGCGTCGGAGCATGACACGTGAGGCATGTAGCGAGATTGGTTCCCAGCCTTCCTTAGCCATCCGGTTCACCGCCCAGGATTGTCCGGGGAGATCGGCTGCGAAACCCTGCCTGTCCTGGGATCGAGCCGAATGAAATAGACGCGCCCGGGTTAAGACCGCAGCAGTGCTCGTTTCCGCCACAGGTAAAAGATCGCCGGATAAACCAGCAGTTCCATGATGCTCGAGGTGACCACGCCCCCGATCATTGGCGTGGCGATGCGTTTCATGACGTCGGCGCCGGTTCCGTGGCTCCACAAGATGGGCGCCAGGCCGCCGATGATAACGCAGGCAGTCATGGCTTTCGGACGCACGCGTTTGACTGCGCCGTGATAGATCGCGTCGCGCAAGTGGGAAAGATTGCTCATCAGGCCGCGCTTTTTCCAATCTTCATACGCAATATCGAGGTACAGCAGCATGACGACACCGGTTTCGGCATCAAGCCCGGCCAGAGCGATGATGCCGACCCAAACGGCCACGCTGAGGTTGTAATGCAGCAGGGCAAGCACTCCGATCGCACCGACAAGCGAGAACGGCACGGCGAGCATGACGATGGCGGTTTTGATGGCAGAGCGTGTGTTCAGGTAGATGATCAGGATGATGATCAGCAAGGTCAGGGGCACGACAATCATCAGCCGTTCCTGGGCGCGGATCATGTATTCGAATTGGCCGCTCCAAAAGATGTTGTATCCGCTGGGCAGCTTAATCATGCCGCTCGAGACGGCCTCGTTCACTGCGTGAATGGCCATTTCCACGTAGGTGCCCACGTCAATGCCTTGAACATCTACATAAATCCAGGCATTAGGCACGGCCCCTTCACTCTTTACGCCCATCGGAGCATGTACAGTGTCGATTTTGGCCAGTTGCCCCAAAGGAACCTGCGCGCCGGAAGGAGTCGGAATCGCAATGTCGCGTAATGTGCCCAGGTTCTCGCGGAAATCGCGGCTGTAACGCAGGTTGATGGCGTAGCGCTGGAGCCCCTCGACTGTTGTGGTCAGCGGCATTCCGCCGAGCGCTACCTCCAGCACGTCCTGAACGTCGCCGATTCTCAAGCCGTAACGCGCGATGGCGCTTCGGTCAATGTTGAACTGGATGTAATTGCCGCCCATGGTTCGCTCCGCAAAGGCGCTGAGCGTGCCGGGCACACCCTTGACCACAGCCTCCACTTCGGATGCGATGCGCTCCAGTTCGGCAAGGTTCGGCCCTGCGATTTTGATGCCCACGGGTGTCTTGATACCCGTGGCGAGCATGTCAATGCGCGTCTTGATGGGCATCGTCCAGGCATTGTTCAGTCCTGGGATTTGCACGGCGGCGTTCATGGCATCGGTCAGTTCGTCCGGTGTGCGGCGGCGATGCGCGATGACTATGCCTCTGTCGTCCTTGATATCAACGGCGGGCCATTCCTCTTCCGGCTTGAGCATGATGGTGGTTTCGATCATGTCGAAGGGGGCGGGGTCCGTGGCGGTTTCCGCGCGCCCGATCTTGCCAAAGACATGCTGGACCTCCGGGAAGCGCCGGATGAGTCGGTCGGTAGTCTGAAGCACTTCGCGGGCTTTCGTGGGCGAAATTCCCGGGAAGGTGGTCGGCATGTAGAGCAGATCTCCTTCGTAGAGGGGTGGCATGAACTCCGAACCGATATTCTGGAACGGGAAGAATCTGCCTGCGCTTAAAGCCCATTGTTTTGCATTGCCATCCGGAAGATGATTCGCCACCAACTTGTTCCAAGGCAGAAAGACCCAGATGATCAGCGCGCCGGCCAGCGAGACCACGAGCCAGCGCCATTTTATCACGAAATCAATGGCCGGGTGGTATAGCCAGATGAGAAGGCGATTGATCGGATTCTTTTCTTCATGCGGAATGCGGCCTCGAATGAAGATACCCATCAGCACCGGCGCCAGCGTGATCGAGAGGACGGCGGCAGCGGCCATAGCATAGGTCTTGGTGAACGCCAGTGGTTTAAACAATCGCCCTTCCTGGGCTTGCAACGTGAAGACCGGCAGAAACGAGACCGTGATCACCAGCAGGGAGTAGAAGAGCGTTGGACCCACCTCGATCGAGGCGTCGCGAATGATGTCCCAATGCGGCTTGCTCCCCTGGTCGCGCTCCAGGTGCTTGTGCGCGTTTTCGATCATGATGATGACCGCATCTACCATTGCGCCAATGGCAATAGCGATGCCGCCCAAGGACATGATATTCGAGCTGATCCCTTGGCCAAACATGACCAGGAACGAGGCGAGCACAGCGATTGGCAGAATGACAATGGCCACAAAGGCGCTCCGCAGGTGGGCCAAAAAGGCAATGCACACCAGCGCCACCACGATGCTTTCCTCGAGCAGCTTTTCCTCCAGGGTGTTGACGGCCCGATTGATCAGAGCGGTGCGGTCATAAACGATGCTCGCACTGACATCGGCCGGCAGGCCTTTCATGGCGGTGTCGAGCTTCTTCTTCACGTCCATGATGACCTGTCGCGCGTTGGCCCCGTACCGGACAACGACAATGCCGCCCACGGTTTCGCCTTCGCCGTTCAGTTCGGCGATCCCTCGCCGCATGTCCGGGCCAAATTCCACGTTGGCCACCTGGCTCAGCAGGATCGGCACGCCGCCTTTTTCACCAGTACCGACCGCCACGTTCCGCAAATCGTCCAACTTCTCTACGTACCCGCGGACCCGGAGCATGAACTCTTTTTCCGAAAGCTCGATCGAACGGCCGCCCACCTCGCCATTGCTGCGCTGCACGGCCATGGCAACGTCAGAAATAGAAAGGTTGAAAGCGCGGAGCTTGGCGGGATCGACCGTGACCTGGTATTGCTTCACGAAACCGCCGACAGAAGCCACTTCCGAGACTCCTTCCACCGAAGCCAATTGATAGCGCAGGTACCAATCCTGCATAGAACGCAGTTCAGCCAGATCGCGATTGGTGGAGTTGACCGAATACATGAACGCCCAGCCTACTCCAGTGGCATCAGGCCCGAGCACCGGCGTCACGTTCTTCGGCAATTGCGACGCCAGGCCTCCCAGGTATTCCAGCACCCGGCTGCGCGCCCAATAGGGATCGGTGCCATCCTCGAAAATGATGTAGGCGAACGAGAAACCATAAAAAGAGTATCCGCGCACGACCTTGGCTTTGGGAACGGAAAGCATCTTGGTCGTGATCGGATAAGTGACCTGGTCCTGCACGATTTGTGGGGCCTGACCGGGCCATTCTGTGTAAACGATGACCTGTACATCCGAGAGATCAGGGATGGCATCCAGCGGGATGTTCTTCACGGCGTAGACGCCGCCGAGGACAAGCGCGATTGTGCCCAGGAGGACGAGGAGCTTGTTGCGGAGCGAGAAGTCTATGATGCGCGGGAGCATGGTGGAGGGAGGGGAGCGTCAGGAGCGTGGAGCGTCAGAGCGTGCAGCTTGGTAACGCCTCTTCCGCCAGGCTTCTGCAATGTTTGTGCAGACCGAGCGAGACGAACGCCGAATCTGATGAGTTAACCAGAATCTCTCCTCTGACGGCCACTTCCGGCTGAGCTCAAATATTTCCATCGCGGCATCGAATGCCAGCTTGTAAACCCGAAGATCCTTGTAATCAGCAACTCTCATATATTCCATTCTTTAGCTCTTGTTTAATCTTTCAATCTCTCCGGCAATTATCGATTTCCACGTCTTTAGCGCTCCAACGCTCCACGCTCCACGCTCCACGCTCCACACGCTCCTCACGGCCCCTTCGGCGCTTCCATGACGGGAATCAACGTCATCGCGCACTTCGGGCATTTGCCGGGCTTGGCTTCGTGAACATCGCTATGTTCGGGCATCGGGCAGGTGTAATAGAGCAGCTTGCCGCCCGGCTGTAGCTTCTGCAGTGTTGCAGCCGAAACCGGCACCAGCGTCATGCCGCATAGGGGACACTTGCCGGGGTGATCGTATTCGATGGAGACATGCTCCGGCATCGGGCAGATGTATTTGATCGTTGAAGGTGGAGCGTTGGTAGCGCTGAGCATGGGCACTACGCCACGCTCTCCAGGTTCTGACGTCCCTACGCTTTGTCCGGGTTTAAGCATCTTTAGAATCGCTTCCCTGAGTTGACTCTCAGAATCGAGCATGAACTGGCCCGATGTGACGACTCGCTCGCCTGCATTCAAGCCGCTGAGCACCTGGTAGAAATCGTCCTCGGCCTGGGGCCCGAGGGCCACGGTCCGCGGTTCGAATTTACCGCCTTCCAGAGCCACAAAAGCAGTGCATTTCTCCCCGCTTCGCAAAATGGCCATGTCCGGCACGAGCAGAGCCGCAGGCTCCAGTTCTGAAACCACCTGGACGGTGGCGAACATTCCAGGTTTCAGAAAATACCCTGGATTATGGAACTCCATGCGGACGCGAGCAGTCCGGGTTTTCTCGTCCACGTTTGGGTAAATGTAGGTCACGCGTCCGCGGAACTCACGATCGGGCAGATAGGCCAGGGTGACCGTCGCCTCCTGTCCGAGTTTGATGTAGGCCACGTCCTGCTCGTAAATCTGGGCCTGGACCCAAACCAGGCCCAAATCCGCCAGCCGATACGTTTTCATACCCGCCTCCACCATCTGGCCTTCCACTACGATTTTCTCGACGACGAACCCGTCCTGCGGCGAAACCATGCGCAGGGTCTTGCGCGGCTCTCGTGTCCGCTCCAGTTCTTTGATTTGCTCATCGGAAACATCAAAGAACTTCAATTTGGTGAGCGCACTGGCTTTCAGGTCCGCCCCGCCCGGCACATTGGTCGCCTGGTCCAGAGCCAGCAGGTACTCCCTCTGCGCGCCATAAAGGTCGGGGGAATAGACCTCGAACAATGGGTCGCCCTTCATCAAGAGCTGGCCAGTGGCGTTCGCATAGAGCCGTTCGACCCAGCCTTTGACTTTAGTAGTTACTTCTGCCAGGGTCGTTTCGTTGTAATCAATGACGCCTACCGTTCGAATCCTGCGGCGCAAAGGACCTCGGCCAACGGTGGCCGTTCGAATCCCCATCTTTTGGATGGTTTCCGGGTCAATTGAGATAGTCGCCGATTCCGCCGCTGTGGCCTCACTTTCAAAAACAGGCACCATATCCATGCCCATGCTGTCTTTGCCTGGAGTTTGGCGCACTTCGCCGGGCATCATGGTGGATTTGTAATATTTGATTTTGACCTCGGCATTGGTCGAAGCCGGGGGGCTTGGTGCGCCGGCCTGCTTGCGAATGGGCGTCAGCTTCATCCCGCAAATCGGGCAATCGCCCGGATGATCCTGCACAACTTGGGGATGCATGCCGCAGGTGTAGAAGGTTTTTTCCGCTGGTTGCCCGGAGGAGCTTTCGTTTCGACCGCAACCAGTTAACCACAGAGCAGCAAGCCCGGTGAGAATCCCACACACAAGTATCGCCTTACTGCACATTCTTAGCGTGCGCAAAAACGAAAGCGCGGGAATGCCGCGCACTCCAAACGCTCCGCGCAGCAGGACGCACTCAGCTACTCGCGAAGCGTTTGGAGCGCGGCGCATTCCGCCGCTTTGGATGGAGATTTCCGATTGCGGCCTCGTGAAGCACGGCGATTCGATGGTCGGGGCGCTGAATCTGCCCGCAGACCTGGCGCCCGGGGAGGCTGCTCCCGAAATTGCTTCGCTCGTCATCTCTGGTTGATATCGGATTTTCATAAAGGAATTGTTTTCAGTACAGCCATTACATCCCACTGCCGCCGCTTTTCTTGGTGGCCGTTGAGGCCCCCATCTTCGATCCACCGCCTCCCATCGCTGCAGAAACCGGCGACATGCCCTGGATGATTAACGAAAGCTCGGCCAGAACGACCTCGCGTTGGGTGGATGCTTCCACCTTGTCCAGTTGCAGCGCCAGCAAAGTGCGCTCGCTGTCGAGCAGATTGAAAAAGTCAATCTGCCCCGCCAGGTAGGCCGACCGGGCAACCTCCAGGGACTGACGGGCCTTCGGCAAAAGCTGGTTGTTCAGGAGTTCCAAGTTGCGCATAGCTTCACGATACTGATAGGTGCGCTGGGCAAAATCCACCGCCAGGCTGATTTGCTCGGCCGAGAGTCGCGCCTCAGCAGCCCGCTTGTTGGCCTGGGCTTCGGCAATCTGCGCAGCGATCTTGTCGCGCCAGATGGGCAGCGTCATCGTGCCAGGGTTTCCAGGAAAGCGATACAGTGTCGGGTCCGTCTTGGCATCTCCCATGAAACCCAGGCTGAAGTCGGGCAGGCGCGATTTTCGCGCCAGCGCGATGGCGGCATCGGCGGCGCGAATGTCGGATTCCATCCCTTTGAGCCGTTGATTTTGCGCAAACGCCGTGTCCAGGAGTTGTTCCGAAGTCACGTCGAGCGAAGTAAATTCAATGTGCGTCGGCATTGGCGGAAAGGGATCGTCTGGCGTCATTCCCAAGGCGGCCTTGTACTCGGCCATTAGAGAGGTGTGCGAGTCTTCCAGGTTGGTGATTTCTGTGCGCAACCGGTCCGCCTCGATCTGTGTTCGAAGAACATCCTGCAGTGTCCCCTTGCCAACCTCGTTTTGCGCCCGAGCCAGCTTCTCCATATCGTCCAGGAGTCCAAGGATCTCCTGGTTGACGCGAATTCTCTCGAAAAGAAAATGGTGGTGGTAATACACGCGCTTCAGTTCGAAGGCGGTTTGAAGGACAGCGGATTTATAGGCAAAGTATTTGGCCTGGCTCTGGGCCTGCGCAATCGCGGCCCCTACCCGAAGTTTAGATGGCCAGGGAATGTTCCCCATCAATCCCGGCATGAGCGAGGTGATGGCGTTTTGCACATCCATCTGAAAGGTGAATTGGGGATCGGGAAACGACCGGGCCTGGGTGATGCGTTGCACTGAGGCAATCCAGTCGTAATAAGCCGCCTCGATATTGGGATGCTTGAGCAACGCGTAGGCCAGGAAATTGCTCAGGCCCGACTCGGGCGTCAGGACCGGAAGAGCAGGCTTTTTATCATGGGGACGATATTCGGCGGCGACTTGTTTTACTTGTTCTCGGGCAGTCTTCTCCCCCTGCGTGGGAATGCCATTGCATCCGCTCAGGAGCAGACCCAAGGCAACCACACAGAGCACGGTGGCTGCGCAGATTCTCTGGGAGCTTTTCATACAACAGGAGCCCGGTTGCTTACATTGATTAATACGCCGCAAGCTGCCTTTTCCCTCTGTGCGTTGGGCCTAAGGCGCTTGCCGATACTCTGGCCATAACTATGGGCTTGGCTGAGCCTCAAATTTTCATTTCTCAAAACATCTGCACACAATTGATCTGATGAAGGCGTGTTTGGGGCACACCGAATCCCTGGAAGACAAAACCAGGGCACACTACGGGCTTAGGAGGCCGAACCTCAGATCAGGTAGGAGCAATCCCGCTCGAAAAGCGGAACGGCTCCCAGGCGCAGAGAAGGCGCTGAGAAGACGGGAAGAGCGTAGAGCGAAGAGCGTGGGAGCGTAAAGAGAACACTGCCCGAAGTCGCAGCCTGCCAATCAGGCGGCCGGACGGTTTGTGAAGGCGCAGCAGGCGCGACCGGAGCGCTGTCGCGCCCACGTTTGGAACAGCAGGGACGGGTTGCACAGTCAGCGGGCTTGGATTGGCAGCATTTGCAAACCGCAACACGGGCCGATGGTGAACATTTCTCCAGAGGCAAGCCTTGCGAGACAACAGCCACACCCAGCACGAGCGTCACCGCCGCAGCCACAATTCTCTGGACAAAAGTCATCATTTCAACTGTCCAACTGTTTTCACTTTAGCATAAATCGCGCCTTTGTCACGGTTTTTGTAAGACATCCAAAGATTGCAAAAGGTTGTGGGAGAGGGTAGCATTTCCTATGAGTCTTGAGCAATTGAAGCGCGAGGTAGCTGCCTTAACGAAAGAGCAGCAGGGCGAATTGATTTCTTATGCGCTTCAGCTTCGTTATAGCGGCGATGCCGAATTTCGGAGTGAGGTCACCGAGCGCCTGAATGATTCGGATAAGTCTCACTGGCTAACACCCAAAGAGTTTGAGAGTCGTCTTGATCGGACTTGAGAGGGGCCAATGCGACCCTATCAGGTCTATATAAACCAGGCCGCCCTTTACACGGCCCCAAAGACTGGGCCCTCTCGACGGAGAATCATGCAGTTTATAGATTCATTGGGTGCTGATCCTTTCCAAAAAGGAGATTTTTCAGAGGCCGACGACGTTGGTAGAACCGTGCAGGTCAGAATAATCGATCGGTTCGCGGTTATATTCTGGGCGGACCATGCGGTTTCCGAAGTAAAGGTGACTCACATAAAATCGGCTGACAAATAACTCTTACCCAAGTGGCGGCCTCGACAGCAAGACGGCCAAAAGCCCCGGTGGGCGCTCACCCAAAGCTCTCCGCCAGCGCGATGGCCTTTAGCATCGCCTTCGCCTTGTTCACCGTTTCCTGGTATTCGCCTTCCGGCGTGGAGTCATTGACCCACCCGCCGCCGGCCTGGATGTAGGCTTTGCCGTTTTTTAGGAGGGCGGTGCGGATGGTAATGCAGCAATCCAAATTGCCGTTGAACGAGAAGTAGCCGACGCAGCCGCCGTAAGGGCCGCGAGCAGTTTGTTCCAGTTCGCAAATGATCTGCATGGCGCGGATTTTCGGCGCGCCGCTAAGGGTGCCGGCAGGGAACGTCGCCCGCATCAGATCATAAGGAGTTTTTCCCGACGACAGATGACCCTCGACCTGGGAGACAATGTGCATAACGTGGCTATAGCGCTCGATGATCATGAGGTCTTTCACTTTCACGGAGCCAAAATCGCACACGCGGCCAAGATCGTTGCGGGCCAGGTCCACGAGCATGACGTGCTCGGCTCGTTCCTTGGGGTCTGCCAACAACTCCTTTTCGAGCGCCTTGTCCTCTTCAGGCGTGGCGCCGCGCTTGCGAGTGCCGGCGATGGGCCTGATCTCGACCTTGTTGTCTTCGCAGCGGACGTGAATCTCCGGTGAGGCGCCCACGAGCGAAAAGCCGTCCAACTCGAGTAGAAACATGTACGGGGAGGGATTGACCGAACGGGCAGCGCGATAAATGTCGAGGGGAGAAGCTTTGACCTGAGTGGAAAAGCGTTGGGAACCGACCACCTGGATAATGTCGCCGGCAGTGATATAGGTCTTGGATTTTTGGACGTTCTCGAGGAAGTGTTCCTTCTTTACGTTCGACTCGAAGGGAATCGAAGGCACATCGGCGGGCATTGATACGGGACGATGTTCGGCGGGTTGTTCGAGCAGCGCAACGATACGTTCAATCTCCCCAACGGCGTTCTCGTAAGCTTCTTGCGGACTGGAGGCGTCATCAAGCACTGCGTTCACGAGCACCGTGAGCGTTTGCGCCACGCGATCAAAGATTAGAAGCTGGTCGGCGATGAGAAAATAAAGGACGGGCGTGTGAAGGTCATCGCTGGGTGGCCGCGGCACTACTGGTTCGACGTCGTGAATGAACTCGTAACCGATGAAACCAACGGCGCCGCCGGTAAAGCGCGGGAGACCGGGAACCGCTACAGGCCGGTACTTCTTCATGACGCGCTCGACTAATTCCAAGCCGTCCCGGAGCGAGGGATGAGGGATGGTGGATGCTGGATGCTGGATGCTGGATTCTTGATCCTGGATGCTGGATGAAAAGGCGGCACCCTGTCCTGATGAACAGGAAGTGCTCCCGGATGAAATGCGGCAGCTCTCGATGACTTTGCCATTCTCGATGTATTCGGCGGTTTGGCCGGATTGGCGAATGATGGCCCGTGGATTACAGCCGACAAAGGAATAGCGCCCGAGATGCTCGCCGCCTTCGACCGATTCGAACAGGAACGCTTCGCCGGGCCCGCGGATTTTGCGATAGGCAGACAAAGGCGTCTCGATGTCTGCCAGCAGGCACCGAGTGACCGGGATGAGATTTCCTTGTTCCGCTAACTTTAGGAATTCCTCGAGAGTGGGAGAGTACATGCAGATTCCGGCAAACTGCTAATAGACGCTACTTATTTTCCGGAGGCCGGCAATCCATCGCTCGGATAAAGCTCGGTCATGCCGGCCTTTTTCTCCGCGAGCAGAGCGTTTTCGGTCACGTTTTGCTGGGCCAGGCGGACTTCGCGCAGGTTTGCACGGCGCAGCCGCAAAATGCCGATCAGCGTAAAGAAAGCCACTGCCACCGCGTAGGCCACAATGCCCATTCCGATGGCCGTAAGGACGGTTCCGCGTTCACCATCGCTGAAGTAAAGCACGGCCACGCCGACGACACCGGTTAGCACGGTCTGCCCGAACAGACAAAACAGATACAGCGTAATGCTGGTTTGCTGAACCCGTTCCACGTGCCACTCGCGATAGAGATGCTCGCCAAGCGAACGCATGAGCCAGGCCGATTGAAAATTCCTGGCTGCTACCAGGACGCTCGTGGTGCTGATGACGATGGCCGGCAGCGGCCAGTAAGCGAGCCCAAAGCAGAGCGCCAGGTTGATCGGGATGCCCCATTTCCAACCCAGCCGCTTTGCGATCGGATTGCCTTCAAGTATAAGGTTTGGGGTGGCGACCCAGGTGCTCAGGATGTCCATCCCTCGCGCTGAGATGAGCAGCAGAACAAGCAGGACGTACACCCTGCTGCCGAATGAAACAAACTCCTGCATTACTTTTGTCCGTAAACGGCTGCAGGATCCAGGAGCCGGGTTTCGGTGGTGGTCACGGTTTCGCCCCCATCCTGGATGGAGCGGAAAAAGCAGGAATGATATCCTTCGTGGCAGGCAGCCCCATGTTGCTCGACCTGGATCAGGAGCGTGTCTCCATCGCAATCGAACGCGATGTCTTTCACGAGTTGGGTATGGCCGCTCGACTCGCCTTTCATCCAGAATTTCTGGCGCGACCGGCTCCAAAAATGGGTTTTCCCCGTCTCGACAGTTTTTTCAAGTGAGGCCCGATTCATCCAGGCCATCATCAGCACGCGTCCGGACTGTTTGTCCTGGATGATCGCCGGAATGAGCCCACTGGCATCGAATTTGAGTTGTTCGTAAAAGTTCACGGCAGCTCGTTCGTGATTCAAACCGGAAATTTAAGCATGATTGCAACCGGAAAGCAATTTATTCGAAACCATCATTCTGTCCGCTTCTGCACCACATCGAAGCTTATGCCCACTAGCGAATTCTCTTTCATGGTAAACGTCGCACACCACTGCTGGTAAGGGTAGAGCGGGTTACTCGTGAGGGGAGACAGTCCCTGGGCCTCGATTCGCCAGCCGTCAGCGATCTTAACCGGCGTCCAGGACTTTTGCTTGAGGAGCTTGAGCAGTGTGTCCTCGTCTATCCCCAACGAGATGCCGCCCGCCCAGGCCAGCGCATGTTGAGTCAGACGCGCATACGGCACGCGTTGGCCGGGACTGGGATCCACCGTGATGTCGGGCAGGTAGTCGCCGGGCTTCCGGTGCGCGTTGATCTCGAAGCGGTCCACGATTGCACCCCGCTCGGAATACTCGAACGCGTCCGCATAGCTTGTCCATCTTTCTCTTGGAGGCTCCCTCACGGTCGCGGCTCTGTTTAGTCGGTGGGATGGCGCGTGGGCTTTTACCCTATTCTGACGGGTGCCTGAGGCGGAGTAAGTTGCCGTGGGAGTGTTTGGTAATGAGACGGAAGCATCGTGACGAGCAAGCGAGCGGCGCAGGGGGTGAGGGGGTGCCCGAAAAGCCTGACAAGAACAAACCAGTTTCGGGCAAGAGGCATCGTGGATGGCGCAGGTTTGGGCTGGTGGTGGCGGTAATCGTGGTTCTGCTGTGCATCGGCAGGGCGTTCCTGCCGTCCATAGTGCGCGATTATGTGAACCGCACGCTTGACCGCAACCTGCTCTACGAGGGGCGTATCGGTGAGGTTCAGATCCATCTGTGGCGAGGGGCCTACTCGATCCAGGAGGTACACATCAGCCAGAGGACCGGCAACGTTCCGGTGCCGCTGTTCGAGGCGAGGCAAGTGGATTTCTCAGTGCAGTGGAACGCGTTGCTGCACGGGAGGGTGGTGGGCCAGGTGGTGATGGATGCGCCGCAGTTGAATTTCGTGGCGGGCTCGGAAACGAATCAGGAACAGACCGGCAGCGGAGGCCCCTGGCTGGAGATGATCCGCGACTTGTTCCCGTTCACGATCAACAGCGCCGTTGTCCAGAACGGCTCGGTCCATTTCCGGTCGTATCAAAACGCGAAGCCGGTGGACATCTATCTATCAGAGCTGAACGGCGCAATTGACGATTTGGGCAACGTCTATGACGAAACCAAACCGCTGGTCACTACAGTCCAGGCGACAGCCAAGGCCATGGACCAGGCCAAGCTGGACTTGAAGATGAGCCTGGACCCTTTTTCGTATGAGCCGACGTTCAAGCTGGCGGTGCGATTGCTGGGCCTCGATGTGACGCGATTGAATGATTTCGCGAAGACGTACGGCAAATTCGATTTCAAACGGGGCTGGTTCGATCTGGTGCTCGAGACCGATTGCAAGGAAGGGCAGTTCACGGGTTACGTAAAGCCGCTGTTCCGCGATCTGAAGGTATTCAGTCTGAGTGCGGACCTAAAGGAGGACACTGCGCTCCAGTTTTTCTGGCAGGCGCTGGTGGGAGCGGTGCTGTCAGCTTTAAAAAACGTTCCACGGAATCAGTTTGGAACCCTCATACCTTTTTCCGGCGTGGCGTCCGGCGCGACGTCGCCGGACATTTTGGCTACGATCGGGAATATCCTGCGCAATGCGTTTGTGCGGGCGTATTTACCGCGCCTGGAGCCAGCGGCAGGGATTTCGGAGGATTTTCAGTTTGAAGCGCCGAGTTTTATCGAGTCGCTGGCCACGAGTGAGGAGGCGCAATGAGGCGAAAGGCGTTAAATAAGTTAAATGGGTTAAATCGGTTAAATAAGTTAAATGAGGAGAATGTCGCGGAGGTGCGGAGAGTGTGATAAAGGGGAATAGGGCCAGAAGAGTCGAGAGGGGTTAAATGAGTTAAATGAGTTAAATAGGTTAAATGGGAGGACGTCGTAGAAATGCGAAGATGTTTATGAATAGCAACGAATACAAATCTGAACCACCAACTCCAAGTAATCGCGAGCGGGTGAACACGAATAAACACGCATATGGCTTGGTTCCGAGGACCCGCCTTCGCTGCGCTGCGGCGCGGCAAGCCCGCCTTCGCTGCACTACGGCGCGCCACGCGAGGACGAGGATCACCAGGAGCACGTTGCCGGATGCTTTGTTCACTTTGTTTGCTTCTGTAGCGGCATTGCTCGTGCTGGGCCTCGGCGGTTGCGGAGGGACACAGGCGCAGAAAACGAATACAAATTTCTTCACGTCGGGGAGCCGGGAGGCTGATCAGCGGGCGGCGCAGAAGATGGCGCAAAACGAGCAATTGACCAAGTCCGGCGAAGGCGCCGGGGAGAAAGGGACGAAAAAGGCCCGGGCCGCCGCGGCCCAGGGGGCCTCGGCCTCTCCCGGTGGCACGAATGCTGGCGTTGTGGCCAAGGGCAAGACATCGCTTTTTGAGCGGCTTGGAGGGGAACCGGGAATCTCAAACATCGTGACCGACTTCGCACCCCGGGCGCTGGACGATCCGCGGGTGAACTGGTCGCGCATCGGCGTCAGACACGGCGGACTCTCAATCCGCGCGGGTGAATCAGTTGCGTGGGATGCAACGAAACAAAACGTCGGCCTGCTACGCAAGCATCTGGTTGAGTTTTTGGCCCTGGCGACAGGCGGGCCGGCCAAGTACACCGGCAGACAAATTGAAGCCGTGCACGCGGACATGCACATCTCGAACCCCGAGTTCGATGCAGTGATTGGCGATCTAAAAGCTTCTCTGGATAAACTTCAGGTTCCGAATATGGAACAGAAGGAGCTGCTGGCTATCATCGAGAGCACAAGGCCGCAGATAGTGACGAAGCGGTAACGAAAAAAAATTTAACGCAAAGACGCAAAGAGGCAAAGACGCAAAGCAAGGCAGGCTGACAGAAAAATTTAAGGACAGAAAAATTCTTCTCGGGGATAAAAAAATTTAACGCAAAGACGCAAAGAGGCAAAGACGCAAAGAAAAACAGGCTGACAGAAAAATTTTTTCCGAGGCAATGACACACGAATGGGGACAGGCGAATAAGAGGAAATCTAGATTCATTCGTTTGTCCCCATTCACTTGTCCGTTTGTCTGGGTTCCTTCTATTCTTGCGTCTTCGCGTCTTTGCGTCTTTGCGTTAAATCCTTTCCTCTTCGCGTCTTTGCGTTAAAGGCTGTTCCTAAATCATCCGCACCGGGATGCCTTTGGTGGCCAGGAAGTTTTTAACGTCACCCACGGTATATTCGCCGAAGTGGAAGATGCTGGCGGCGAGGACGGCGTCGGCTTTGCCTTCCAGGAGCACCTCGGCCATGTGCTGGAGTGTGCCGGCTCCGCCGCTGGCCACCACTGGCACACTGACTGATTCACTCATTCGGCGCGTGATTACCAGGTCGAACCCGGCTTTGGTGCCGTCGGCATCAATGCTATTGAGCACAATTTCGCCCGCACCCAGCGACACGGCGCGCTGAGCCCATTCCAACGCATCGAGCCCTGTAGGCTTGCGGCCTCCGTGCGAATAGACCTCCCAATGTTCCGGTCCGACTTTTTTTGCATCAATGGAAACCACGATGCATTGGCTGCCGTACTTTTCGGCGCCGGCGCGGATGAGATCAGGATTGGCCAGCGCTGAGGAATTGATGCTGATTTTATCGGCCCCGGCGCGGAGCATGGTATACATGTCCTCGACCGTGCGCAGGCCGCCGCCCACCGTGAGCGGCATGAAACACTGGTCGGCTGCCCGCTCGATAACGTCCACCATCGTCGCTCGTCCATGCGCGCTGGCGGTAATGTCGAAAAAAACCATCTCATCGGCGCCTTGCTCGTTGTAGCGCAGCGCCAGTTCGACCGGGTCGCCCACATTGCGCAATTCGCCGGCTTCGGCGCGGCCAAACTGCACGCCGCGCGTGACCTGGCCGCCATGGACGTCCAGGCACGGAATCACTCGCTTGGCGATCATGCGTTCGGCAGAAACGAGAGATGCGGCACCACCGGCAAAAAGCGTTGCAATCTGACCAGGAGCCAGAAATATTTCAACCGCCAGCGCAAAGCCCAACCGCCTTCAACCTCGCCGGCCAGAACGGCAATGACTGCGGACGGCAGATCGTAGTGATCTCGCGGCTGGACCAGCAACTCCATAAACGGTGTTGTGTAATAGTTTTCGATCACGCGCCAATAAAATTGCAATCCATGCCGAACACGTTTTTCGTAGATGCGGAACCTGCGCCCGCCCACTTTGCCGGAACTGAGCGCTTCAACCACGGTCTGGGCTGCAAGTTTTCCCGACCACATGGCCAAAAAGACACCCGCGGAAAAAATCGGGTCCATAAAGCCGGCGGCATCGCCAACACGCAGCAGCCGGTGGCCGATCAGGCGGCGGTTGTAATAACTGAAGTCCGAGGTGGTCTGGATCGTGTTCAGGAGCCGCGCATTCTCCATTCGCTTTTTGACCGCGGCGCTATTGTTGACCCAGTAATGAAAGGCTTCTTCGGGCGAGGTTCCCGCACTGGTGAATTCATCTTTATCAATCACCAGTCCCACGCTGGTCTTCTCCGCTGAGAGCGGGATCAGCCAGAACCATTTGTTTTCCAGGCGCACAATGATGGTTTCAGTGCGGTTTGGAACGGGCGGGAGATCAAGATCGGCAAACTGGCCGAAGATGGCCAGCTTCTTATGTCTTGGATGGATGATCCGCAATCCTTCCTGGTTGCCCGTAAGGTTGCCTCGTCCGCTCGCATCAATCAGAAACGAGGCGCGAAAGCTTTGCACCTGGTTGTCCGGGGAATTGGCTTCCACGCTCACTCCCTCGGCGTCCGAAGAAAACTTGCGGACGCTCCAGCCTTCACGCACATCGGCGCCAGAACCGCGCGCGTGCTGAAGCAGAAGGTGATCGAAACGCGAGCGTTCGACGTGGATCGCCTCGGGCTCGCGGTTAAAGCGGCCCTTGCCGAAAAGGAAACTGGAACCGATGGAATCGTCGCCGAGTTCAAATCGGGCGGCCAGCTTTCGCAGGAAGCCCGCCTCGTGCAATTTCGGGAGCACACCCATTTCCCGGAAAATAGTGTGGTTGCACGGCAGCAGCGACTCGCCGATGTGGAATCGCGGGAACACCTCTTTTTCGAGAGTGAGCACGCGCTTGCCTGCCTGGGCGAGGAAGGTGGAAACGCTGCTGCCGCCCGGGCCGCAACCAATCACAATCGCATCATACTGTGAACCATTCACCGTGATACAATAAAGGTCTTAGTGCACGTGGAGCAAGTCTGGCAATGGTTGGTGCAGCCCGATGGCGCCACCGTAGCGCAAGATTCTAAATCCAATGCCACTAGCTTTTGAGCCTCCAAATCCCGTAGGGATGACAGACAATAGCCCAGCGTTTCAATTTCAACGCTGGGGCCTGGGTCACGGCGGAATAAGTCCCGGCAGGGACGACAGAACTCCTCTCTCTGTCGTCCCTACATAAGCATATGCGGGAGTGGCTTGTGGCCAAGCGCTACTAGCAGACCATTCACGGCATCGGTTGCCCGGTATCTGTCGGAACGCATCGGGGGCCCTCTGGCGTCCACTCAAGTTTGTCCAGACACATCTGGCGCGCGTTCATCGCTGGGTCCCAGGCGTGATACAAGATGTACTGCGTTTTTCCATCGGGTCCGGTGACGATCGAATGATGGCCGGGGCCGCGGACGTGGCCGGGAACGCCGCTCAGGACGCGCGCGTGGTCGCCGCCGTCGCTGTAGGGACCCAGGGGCCGTTCTGCCACTACGTAATCAACGCCGTAGCGAGGCGTTTGCCAATTGGCGCCGCTGTAGAAGCAATAGTAGCGGTCGGCATGTTTTACCACACAAGGGCCTTCGATCGTGTGCCAATCGAATGTGGCGTCGTACACGTCCATTCGGCGATGGGCTTCGTAGAGGGTCCAATCGTGCTTCGCTCGTACGACCACGTGGCAATCTCCGGCTAAATGGGTCATATCCAACAGACGGTCCACTACGATGGCTGTGCCGGGATGGACCTCGGACGTGAAATTCGTGAAATTACGGGCATAAAAGAAGTACCACTGGCCGTCATCGTCGCGGAACGGGAATGGATCGATGGTGAAGCGGTTGGATTCGCAATCTATTAGCTGGACACCCAGGTCGTTGTAAGGACCTTCAGGGCGGGCGCTCATGCCAATGCGCAAGGCGAATTTCTCGGGCTCAGCTCCGCCGACTGAATAATAGATGTAATATTTTCCGGCGTTGCTGGTCAGTTCGGGCGCCCAGTATTGAAATTTGTGGTCCTCAAAGGGAGGATTGAGCGCGCCACCCAGGCGTTCCCAATTTACCAGGTTGCGCGAGCGCAAGAGAGTGAAGATGCGGCCATCGGATTTGCGGCGGGCGCCGGTGGTGCCGGCAGCGTAGTAATAGGCTCCGTAGCGAATCACGGAGGGATCGGGCATGTCGGCACGATAAACGGGATTGGTGTAGAGACCGGCGGTCAGAGCGTGGGCGGCGGCGCAGAACGCCAGGAGCGCGCACGAGATGTAACGGGGAAGTGCCATGTGACGGCAGCCAGTATACTAAAGAGACAGAAAAATTTAGGACAGAAAAATGAAGGCAGGAAGATTTGATGGCAGGAAAATGAAACAGAAGGATTCCGGCCACCAGCATTTCTGAAAATATTCGTTTGTCCCCATTCGTTTGTCTCCCGATAAATGGACAAACGAATAATCAGATGGCCGATGGCAAATGGCCGATGGTAGATGGTAGAAAACGAAAGCGGCGGAATGCGCCGCACTCCAAACGCTTCGCGACTTCATGAGCGCGTCGTGCTGCGCGAAGCGTCTTGGAGTGCGGCAGTCCTCTGCCGCTTTTCCTTTCGCGCGGCCAAAGTCAGTTTTATTGTGCGACGAAACTCCCGAGACCTGCTCACTCCCGCACCCTGTAAAACTGCTGGTCGCCGGAGAAGGAATTTGTGTAAGGGGAAGTGGCATTCGGAACATCGAGATAGGGGCCGGCGGAATTGGTGGCGCTTTGGAGCGTGCCGTAGTCCCAACTCAACTGCAATTGATCGGAGCCAATGGGCACGATCGAAACGAGGTGCGTGGTCACGAAAACGGTGTTGCTGGAGTAAACGGTGTTCCCCGAATCATCTGCCACGGTGATGAGCACAGGATTGGCTCCGCGCGCCAGAGCCGTGCTGCTGAGAGGGGTTTGATTGAAGGCTAAATTGGTGCTGCAGGTATCGTAGGCCCGGATGGAATTGGTGCCGGTGACGTCGGGCATCGGGGCGTGGCCGGTGCTATCGGCGGTCAGGACAAGATTGGTGAAACTCCAGGTGATGACCGGCGGAGTGGTGTCCGAGATAGTCACCGTCGCGAGGGCGGAGGCGCTGCCGAAATTATTGGCCACCTGCACGGTGTAATTGCCGGATTGCGAGACCGTCGCCTGAGACAGAGTTAACGTGGTGTTGGTAGCGCCGGGGATGGCGTTGGTTTGGTTGTCGAACCACTGGTAGTTCAGAGGTGGCGTGCCGCTGGCTTGCGCAACGAGCGTGAGAGCGCTTGAACATTCGACGTTCGTGGCGGGCGGTGAAACCGTTACGGAAGGCAGGGCGGCCACGCTGATTACACCGTTGAGCGTCAGATGGCTGGTGTCCCAGGCCAGACTCGGGTCCAGGGACGGGAGCGTGATCGTGCTGAAGGTTCCCGCGTATGCGCCGGCGCGAAAAATCTGAAAGCTTTGGCCGGCCGCGAATGTGCCCGCCAGATTGTTTACGTATAATGTGCCGCTGCAATTCAGCGTTCCGGCCACGATTAGTTGGTCATTGGATTGCGCGGCGGCGTTTAGCTCGATCAATGTTACCGCGTGGGATGTCAGGCTGAGATTCCCTCCGAATGAAAGTGTCCCGATTGAATTCACGATGGCCGGACCGGGTGAAATCTCCCCGCCCGCCATGGTGGTGTCGCCGGTCACCGTGCCGGTGCCGGCAAGTGTGCCGGCGTTGAAGATTAACGGCCCGCCCAGCGACCCGACGATGATCAATTGGCCGCCCCAGTTGGTGGTGGTGCCGGTGTAGGATGTTGTTCCAGAAAACGTCAATGTGCCGGCGTTGGTTTTCAGGAGGCTCAGGGGAGTGGCGCTGCCGTTTTGGATCGGGCCCGAAACGATGAAATTGCCGCCGCCGGCCAGAGTGAGCAGACATGGGCCTGAAGCGCCGTTGCCGGCCGAAACTGTGCCGGCGAGCGTCAATGTGCCGGCATCGCATTTTACGACGAAATTCGGACCGCCGCTGGCCAGGGTCAGAGTCCCGGAGAGCGTGTTGCTGCCGGACAGGCTCTCCAGGCCCACATTGTTTGTGGTGCGCCCGGCAAGGCTGATTCCTTGTGGGATGCTGACATTGTTCGAAAACTGGAGAGTGGAAATTCCGAACCCGCCGTTACGAATAGAAATCGCAGCAACGTGTGCCACTGCCGCGGGTTGCGTGATCAGCACGAGGCCATCATTTGTGGCGCTGCCGCCCGTCCCCACGTTGAGAGTGCCCGCAAAGCTGTTGGAGCCTTTCAAGAGCATCGTCCCATAACCAGCCTTTGTTAGCGTCGCCGTGCCCGCGAGCGGAGAGTTGACCGTGAGCAGGTTGCCAGGACTGTTGCGCCCCGCCGTCCACCGCTGGTCGGCGCCGATCGTGATAGGGACATTCAGCGTCACATTCTGGTCGGCAGCCACCATATCGATGCCGCCGGGGCCCAGAGTGAGCGTGTTCGCTCCATTAATCGAGCAGGCGTTGGTCATGCCCACAAAAATCAGGCCGTCCACGCTGTAGTCGCGCCCCAGCACATTGCTCATGCTGGCGCTCAGATAGGAGAAGGTCAGATCGCTCGCTGAGACCGGCGACATGCCCTGCATCCAATTGGCTGAGTTCGTCCAAAAAACCGAGTTTGTTCCGACCCAGAAAATGACGTTGGTTGGCGCATAATAGCGGAAATAATCCACAATCATTTTCACGGAGCTTGTGGCCTGGCTGCCGTAGCCGCCTGGTGGGATGTAGCCGGCCCATTGAGTGGAGGTATCGTCCACCTCGCTGCTCAGGAGCACATAGACGTCGCTGCCGAAATTCGGTGTCGTTGACGCCCCGTTCCATACCTCGCTGCCATCCACGCTGAATGAATAATCGTTGAGCGCCCACAAAAGGCCGTAGCTATGAAAGCCAGTGGCCAGGCCGGTGCCGACATTCGGACTGCCGCTGCCCTGTTCGGCTGAGCCATACCCATTCCAATGAATGTTGCAGGAGATGATGTTGGCGATGTTGGTCGCGTAGATGCCTACATAGCGATGCTCGCACACGTCCAACTCAGCGCCGGACACGAATGAATCGTCCAGCCAGGTGCCCATGGTCGGAGAGCGCAGCCAGAACGCCGACCACATGCCGTTGGTGTCGCCCCATTTGATGCTGGACTCGAAGTAGCCGTAGCGCGGACGGAAATGATGCTCGGTGGCCAGCATGGCCGTGTAATTGACGTTGTTGGAAGTGTAGGTGGTGATAACGAGATTGCTGCCGTTCAGAGTCACGGCGCTTTTCGTATTCACTGCGTTGCGCCAATTGCCCAGCAGCCAGTAATCCCATTTGTTCGTATCGAGCGCCGTGGCGTTGAATTCATCACCCCAAACGAGGTAATATCCCGCAGGAGGAGCGGCGCGGACGCTGAGGACAGAGAGCGCGAGCAGCCAGATACACCAAAGCTTTTTCACGGAAGCAAACGCAGAGCTGGACGAGATCGGTTAATTGGGTTAATTACGTTAACTGAGTTAACTGAGTGCACGGGAACTGCCGTCATCAGGACATCAAGGGCTTCAGCGTGGCCATCGTAGCATTATAACCACATTCACTCGCGCTTGACAATGATTTTTAGTCGCTACCTTCAGAGCATCGCTACGCGATGGAAATTGGAATTTCCGGACGGCATTACGCTGAAGCGGGGTGTTAATGAGAGGGGACGGCCCGATGGATCCGCTTTACTACTTCGGGCAAAACCTCTGCGGTATATTCGATCTCCTCGAATGTTGTTTCGCGCCCGATGGAAAAGCGGACCAGCGAATTGGCCAAATCGTCTCCCAGGCCGATAGCGCGGATGACGTGCGAAGGCTCCAGCGAGCCGGCGGAGCATGCCGAGCCGCTGGAAGCGCAGATGCCTTCGAGGTCCAAGCCGGCAAGAAGCGCGATGCTGTCGGCGTCTTCTGTCACGAAAGCGACGGTATTCGCCAACCCGTGCTCCGGCGAGCTCACGAGCCGCGCACCATCCACTTTCTCAATTGTCTCGATCAGCTTGTCAGTCAAATGGGTGAGCCGCTCGCGGTCAAATACAGGCTTGCGCAGGAAGCGCTCAAGAGCGGCGACGAAGCCGATAATCCCGGCAACGTTTTCGGTGCCGGCGCGGCGTTCGTTTTCGTGTCCGCCGCCGAAGAGGATTGGGTCCGGCAGCAACGGAGACTTCACAAAGAGCGCGCCAGCCCCTTTCGGTCCGTGGAATTTGTGAGCGCAGATCGAAACCAGGTCCGCATTGAACTCATGGATGTTCTCGAACGGCTCCTTTCCGAACCATTGCGCGGCGTCGGTGTGAAATCGGACCCCGCGCTCGCGACAGATCGCTCCAAGCTCGGCTACGGGTTCAATGGTTCCGATCTCATTATTTGCGGCCATAATCGAGACGAGGATGGTGTCCGGACGAAGGGCCTTCTTGAGATCGTCCACCGACAGGCGGCCTTGCGAGTCCACGGGCAGGCGCGTGATTTCGAATCCTTCCTTCCGCTCCAGATAGTCGCAGCAATGGAGCACGGCATGATGCTCAATTGAGGAGGTGATGATGTGCCGGCCTTTGGATTTGAGGAGCCGGGCCGCGCCGAAAATCGCCAGGTTATTGCTCTCGGTCCCGCCACTGGTGAATACGACCTCACTGGGTTTGCAGCCCAAGATGGCTGCGCTGCGATCCCGCGCATCATCCAGAACAGCCCGCGCCCGCCGCCCGACATGGTGCACGGATGATGGATTGCCCCAGACCTCGCCTAAGAAAGGCAGCATCGCTTCGCGCACCGCTGCATCCAGCGGTGTGGTGGCGTTGTAATCCAGATAGACCGTTTGCACTCGATCAAGGTAGCAGCCGAGGTAACGAGGCTCTAATTTTTTCTGAGAAGGAGATTATGATTAAGAGAAAGATTAAGATTAAGAGCGGGGAGGAACGCTCTGGCTGGCAGCAAAGTTCGACGCATTCGCACGCGCGAGCCTGATGCGGGGCTTATTTAACCTAATCAACCTAATTAACTCATTCATCTTCTTCGCCCTCATCATAAATCATACGCTTGCGATGAATGTGCGCGGCGCGAGGGTCGCGCATCTGCTCTTCCATTTCGGCAAAGTGTGAGGAAAATCGGCGAAAGACGGTGGGATGTAATCCGGTGCTGGCTTGGAGCAGTTTGAGTCGGCGCAGAACCGTAAGCTTGGAGCAACGCACGCGATTGGCGATTTGGGTAGCGTTCAATTGCTCGATACAGAACAAGCGGAAAACGGTCAGGACACTCGGATGCCCGAGGCGCGCTTTTTCTTCCGAATCCAATTTCTTTACCAGAGCGAAGGCCTGGGTGGCCGCGCTTTCGGGCAGCTCATTTTCTCCCGCAATGGGCGAATCGCGTTGATCACTGGCCGCGGCGAGCTTGGCGAGGAGTTTCTCCAGAGCATCACCATTGCTGCGAAAAGTCGCCACCCGCTGAGTCCATTCCGCGAGAGCGGGCACAAGCGATTTGGTGGTGCGAAATCTGGCGCCTTCCAGCACCTCGAGAACTACTGAAAGGGCGAGGACCGAGCAGCCAGACCGTTGGGCGCTCTCCACCGCACTGGTGAAATGAATTCGCGTAGGAATCAAAACCAGAATCGGTCCTGGGCGCTGTGACAGCAAGCCTTCCAGTTCTCGCAACAGGTCGGCCTCACTTTCTGGAAAATACAGGAACACGGGCGCATGCAGCGGCGCATACAATCCGAGTTCCATAGCGCCCTTGCTGGTTGAAGCGGTGCCTGGAGTGATGTTGAGTCCAAGCGCGCCGCAGATTGCATGGCCCAGCTTCTGGCGGTTCAGTTCATAAACCAACGTTTGCTCTGGCGGGACTTGAATCGGCGGGCAATCGCCATCACCGCAGGTGCAGACTGCGACGAACCCGCCCTCGATGTCTTCGCGCAACTCGTGATCGCAATCGCAGGGCGGGGTGCGCGAGCAGGGGAGAAGAGGAGCGCGCTCGGCGGTAGGTTGCAGGAACGGCTGAACACAACCGAATTCGGCTCCAAAGATATTTTGCCAGACGGACAGGAGGGCGCGGCCGCCGGGGATGGAGTCGAAGTGAGGCCAAAATCTGTTGCTTTTCATTTTTTTCTAATCACGGATGAACACGGTGGAAAAAACTTCAAACTTCAAAATCCAAAATTCAAAGAAACCCTCAAAATTCAAAATCCAAGGAAAAGCGGCGCTGCGTTTTTGAAGTTTGGAGCTTGATGGTTCCTTGAAGTTTGAGGTTTGGAGTTTGATGTTTCGGAGAGTCATTGCCCGACCTTCCGATTCTGAATAAATCCTCGTGCCTGCATGAACCGTTCGAGCAAAGGACTATCCTCTTCGCGGCTGTAGAGGGCGCGATTGCAGGGGATGATTGTCAGGCGGCGGGGTCTGGGAGTGCGCCAGAATTTCACCTGAAAGGTGGCGCGTTTGATGGCTTCGATTCGCATCGGCCAGGACATCCTGCCACATTCGACCAGTTCGAAGACGTCTGCGGCTTTTACGATTTTCCGATGCCGCGGCTCTTCTTCAAACTGAACCTCGACTTCCGTCAGCAAAACGCGCTCGATGCCGGGGACGTCCACGCAGGCCAGGGACGCGCGTCCGGTCTGGGAAAGCGGCGCGAGGGTGTACTTGGCGGTGCCGGGAAAGAAATCCGGATTGCCGAACAGACAACTGCCGAAGATACGCAGCAGGACCCGGCGTTCGCGTTCTCCGCAACAGTTGACGGCCATTTCACCTCGGGCGGTGTCGTACCTAAGCACATCGTGGCGCAGTGGCCGGTAATAGAACGTGGACGGCTCGTCATCTTCCATTGCACCTTCACGTCGGCAGGGTGCGGCGTGCCGAATCAGAAAGACCCAATCGGGCTCCTGCCGATACGGAAACACCCGCGCTCCATGGCCGCGCTTCCATGCGGCATAGAACGCATTGAGCCGACGCTCCATTTCGACCAGTTGCTCGGCCTCAGGCCCGCCGAATCGCGGGACCGGATCCACGAAAGTCGAGAAGCACTGAAACGAACGCGGCCGGCTCATCTCCATCCGGTTGTGGACTGCTTCGACCAGGTTACGGTCCAGAAGCCAGGCGCGAACCACGGTGTCCAGCGCGCTATCATCCGAGCCGTCCCGCTGAGCGGGATGAGGGAGCGCCTTAGCCCCTCCATTACCTGCATCATCTCGATACCAATTCTGCTCCGTCCCGAGCTTCTTCCCCCTTCTGGCCGCCTCCTCATATAGCGCATCCATGGCTGCGTCATGGTCCATCTCGCGAAAGATGTACAACGCCTCGAGCAACTCGGCAGGCATGTCCGGCGTCGGATCCAGAAATATTTGCGCCAACTTATCGTAATCAATTTTCGCCGCCTCACACTCGCCATCGGCCTCTCCGCAGCGTAAGGGCTCTGGCAAAGCCACGCCGCGCCGCTTCAGGTAGTCTCGCACGGGATCGAGCCATGCGAGCAAGAGGTCTTTTCGAATTCGAATCAGGAAGTCGGGGTTGGCAAATTTTCCAGGGCTAATGATGGGCATAGTTGTGAGAATCGTAGCAGGGAGGGTGGGACAAAAACTGTCCTACCGTAAAAGTACGGACAAAGAAATTTTTACGCTTCCGAAAACGGATTAGGGCAGGAATTTGCTTAAGTTTGGAGCGTTGGGAGGGCAGCTATTCCTGCCAGGCAGCTACGTGGCCACTCTCAGGCGAGGATTTCAGAAAAGGATTTAGAATTGGACTTTTTGCGCCGACTCCGCCAACAACGCAGCCTGCGCCGGATTGATGCGTTTCCGTGCCTCGTCCAGCGTGAAGAACTGCGCACGATCTACTTCTGGAAATTCAGTCATGCGTCCTGAACGCGGTGGCCATTCGATCTGGAATGTATTGCTCTTGATCTGCGAAGGTTCACAATCGCCTTCAAACGCCCAGGCATGGACAATTTTGCCGCCCTTTTGTTGGATGGGACTCAGTTGTAGAAACGGACCCTTCGCCTCGAAACCAACTTCCTCTTGAAATTCGCGTTGCGCCGTCGCAAGAGGCTCTTCACCGGGGGCGATTTCGCCTTTCGGAATCGTCCAGGCGCCCGCGTCTTTGTTTTTCCAAAACGGTCCGCCGGGGTGGACGAGAAGGACCTCGAGTTGGTCCGCGGTGCGGCGATACATCAGCAACCCTGCACTTTCTTTCGGCATGGGAATGAGCATAACACAAGTTCATAAGTGACGCGGCGTATGTTTCCTGCTACACACTTGGTGTGACCCCTGCGCAATCCGAAATCCGAACTCGAAAATGCGCTCGAACCTCCAAAATTGACAAACGAATGGGGACAAACGAATGAGCAGAAGAATTTATTTTAATTCGTTTGTCCCTATTCGTCTGTCCACTCTGGCCTCCGCCCCTCGCCCCTCGACCCGCTTACCTCGATGCACCTGGCCCCAATAGATTGGCTCATCATCCTGGTCTATCTGACCGGCTGCATGGGCGCGGGTATCTGGATGCGGCGCTATGTGCGCGGGGTCGAGGACTTTGCCGTCGCGGGCCGGGCCATGGACCTCAACCTGGGCATTGCTTCACTGGCAGCTACCGAGTTGGGCCTGGTAACCGTGATGTACACGGCGCAACTCGGTTTCACCAAAGGATTTGCCGGGGCGATCATCGGCGTGCTCATGGCCCTGGCCATGTACTTGGTCGGGCGCACCGGGTTTGTCATTGGCCCGTTGCGGCGGGCCGGCGTGATGACCATTCCTGAACTGTTCGAGAAACGGTTCGGGATCAGGGTCCGCTGGCTGGCCGGGCTTTTCGTCGTCTTCGGTGGGTTGCTGAATATGGGAATCTTCCTTCGGCTGGGCGGGGAGTTCATCGTGGCTGCCACCGGTATTCCGACCCATTGGCTGGAATGGGTCATGACTGCTCTGCTTGGCCTGGTGCTTGTATATACGGCCCTGGGCGGAATGCTTTCCGTCCTGGTGACCGATTATTTGCAATTCCTGGTCAAAGGCATGGGCATCGTGGTCACTTCGATCCTGGTCATCGCCAGCATCGGCTGGTCCGGCCTGCTCCACGGGTTGACCAATGCCTGGTCCAGCAGCCAGGCGGGCAATGCCTTACCCGGACTCAAAATGGCCGGCCATCCTTTCAATCCCGTTTATAGCGGCTGGGGGTACGTCCTGTGGCAGGTCATCTTTCAAATTGCCGTTGTTACCACGTGGCAGACGCAGATTTCCCGCGTTCTATCCGCTCGCGACGAAACGATAGCCCGACGGATGTATCGGCGCACGGCCTTTTATTTTGTGGGCCGATTCGGTCTGCCGGGCCTTTGGGGCGCGGCAGCTCTCGTTTATTGGACGCAGCACGGCGGGCTGCCGCCCGAGCTGCAAGGATTACCTGCGGACACGGCATCGTTGCGCGCCACGCCTGCTTACCTGGGAATTCTATTGCCGACCGGCTTTATCGGCCTGCTCCTCGCCGCCGCCCTCGCTGCCGAGATGTCTACCGACAGCGGCTATTTGCTCACCTGGGCCACGGTCATTTATAACGACCTCATTACGCCTTGCATCAAGCGGCCTCTCTCAGGCGCCACTCGCCTCCTGATCACTCGTTGCCTGGTAATGGGGATAGGAGTTTTCCTCCTGTTTTTCGGGCTTTGGTATCAATTGCGCGGCAATGCGTGGGATTATCTTGCGGTGACCGGGAATATATATCTGGCCAGCGTCTTTACTCTCCTGGTCGCCGGATTGTATTGGCCCAGGGCCACGGCTCAGGGTGCCTACGCCGCGCTGGTGCTGGGCGCAATCGGCCCGATCACATTTCTGGTCGTCAATTCCCATAAACCCGCGGGCGCGCCCGATCCCATCAGTCCCCAGGCATCCGGCGCCGCGTCCTTTGCGCTGGCGTTCCTGGGAATGATCGTTGGGTCGCTAGCGAGCAAGAGGGTGGAGGGTCGGGGGTCGAGGGAGGCGGAGATGTCGGTGCAATCGAGGTCCTAAAACGTGAAACCAGAAACGTGAAACATGAATGATCCGTTCGTAATACTGTGGAGCGTCTTGATCTTTGCCTCAATCGCCTGGTATGGGTTTCTGGTATTCTATGTCGGCGCCAAGGGTGGCCGGGAGCTGCGGGCGATGACCAGGAGGTTTGATGAGCGGAAGGAAGATGCCGAGAAAGGGACTACAATGTAGGGCAGGCTTTCTAGCCTGCCGGTGAGGGCGGCTTTCCAGCCGCCCGATGGACGCCGGGCTGAAAAGCCCGGCTCACCGGCAGCCTG
>PSRM01000161.1 GCA_003176045.1 Verrucomicrobiota bacterium
CCAGCGCGGCGCGAAGCGCCGATCCGTCTTCCTCGACCCTCGACCCTCGACCCTCTAACCTTCCCAAGGGACTCCTCACGTCGTCCCCTACAATCCGTGTCTGTTCCGATCCGCATGAAATCGCTTTATTTTTGCCCGCAGACTATACCCGCAGCAAGAGCACTTTTCTTGCCTTTTTTGACAACCAAAGCTGGCTTTTGTTCGCTAAATTAACCGATGGTCGCGGCGTCCTTGGAGTGCGCGGACATGTCCGCGCTTTGGAACACCGCGACATGTCGCGGTGTCCCAAAGCGGTTTCGACATAGTTTTGCCCTAATCGTTCTGCTATCTTGGCATCATGATCAGCCTTCAGAATATACGAGATCTTTTGGCCACGAGCGAATTGCCCGAACTCGGGCCTGGACCTCGTGCGGGCGTCGAAACGGAAGCGACATTGAACCGAGAGCTGGATGCGAAACTTAAAGGCGGCGGCCCGGATAAGGAACATCAGGATTTAATTCGAGCCCTGGTCCTGCTCTGGCACGATCATCTGGATGCGGCGCATCAAATTGCTCAGCAGATCGAAGGGGCGAATGGCGCGTTTGTTCACGGCATCATGCACCGGCGGGAGCCTGATTATGGCAACGCAGCCTATTGGTTCCGTCGCGTGGGCAATCATGCGGCTTACAGCGATTTGGCAAGAAGGGCAGGGGAGTTGCTGGATGCGGAGAAGGAGAGTGAACTGAAGAAAGAGCTACTGCCAAGAGGGGAATGGAATGTGTTCGGATTCATAAATGCATGCGAGCGGGTCGCAGGCCGTTCTGACGCCAGCGAAACGCAGTTGTTACGGCGGATTCAACAAATCGAGACGGAGACATTGCTGGAGTCGTTGTGCGGCGGGTAATATCGAGCATATTTGTTTATGCTCTGCGGAAGGTTGAACGATGACCGCGGTTAAAAAGCTCTACAACTACCCTGCGCACGGAGTGCGAGTATTCGACCGCGTCCTTAAGGAACAGGCGGCACTTGGGCGTTCATTACTTTCGCTCAGCAAGGGTTACTTTCTAGGATCAGGCGTCAGTTTCCGATTCCTTTTCTCAGATGCTCCCCCCTCCGTTCAATACGAACTCACTTACTTTTATGGACGTCGGCGTGAAGACTCAGATCCCGTGTTCCAGAGTTGGCACGTATCAACCGTTCTGCGAATGCGTGCCTGGTGGATTCCGATCGGCTATTTCTACCTGCTGCAAAAGACGGTGCTTGGGGAAAATCAAGCGAGGTGTGTCGAATGCGCTGGCGTCTTCGACGTCGAAGAGATGATCGCGCATGGCAGCTACTACGTGTGCGCCCGGTGCAAGCCTGCTTTTATCCAGAGGCTCACTGAAGGCGGTTTGGTAGGAGATGACCTGCGGGCAGTTTGAAAACAGCGCGCCGCAAAGGCCGCGAAGCCCCACAAGAATCGCGCAATTTGTGCAGAATTTCTTGTGCTAAAGCATAACCCATCTTTATCCGCGTCATCTGCGTCATCCGCGGTTAAGTTTTCCTGAAATTTGGTTGCGCCTCTACGCCTTTGCGTTAAGCCCCTTCCCCTCCCTGATTAGCGTCCATTAGCGTTCATCAGCGGTTAAAAATTTCCTCATCCGTACTTCTACGGTAGGACGGTTTTTGTCCCACCCTCCTTGTTACGATTTTCCTAAAACGAAAAACTATGAACACAAACGATTCTTCAACTTCCTTTCCGGACCCCGCCGCCTCAGTTCTCGAACAACTTCCTCGCTCGGTTCTTCATTTACCCGAACCGGTGCCATGGGCCGAGCCGGTCGCGGGCGCAGAACTTCTGGACGAACTTCAAAGCACAATTTGCAGATTCGTCGCTTTGCCCGAGCGCGCTGCCGCCGCGCTGGCGCTTTGGATCGTGCACACCTATCTCTTCAAAGCCAGGGAAACAAGGGATTTCAAGTCATCGAAAAGGATTTCCCGAATTCTTTTGCCGCAAAGAGCGAAGCCGCCCAACTTGCTGCACTGGCTGGCGACCCAAACGCAGCTCGCAAATATTTTGATCAAACCGAAGGTAAAGTGGACTCGTCGATATGGAAATCCGTAGGTGAATATGTCCGGCTTGCCTCTTGGACTTATAGCCACTAAATAATCGAATATGTGTGTTATGAAACGCGATCCATTGCGTGGTCTCATCCTGACTCTGTCAATAGTCTGCGGTGTGGCCATATCGCTTCCTGCCGCAGAGCAGCCACCTGACGAAGCGTTCCACTCTACTTTTGAATTCCAGTTTCGAATACCCGACTCATTCAAAGCGGTGAAGACCAACCGAGGTTACCTGGAAACCCCAACTGGCAGAGCCCCATATCTCGACCACGTGTGGAAACGCGAAACCGAATCCATTTACGTTCGTGCATTCGTAGTCCCAAAAAGCTCTTGGGAAGCGTCAACTGACCAGATGTTTGCCGGGGCGAAGCAAAACATGCTGACCGACCCAAAGCTCAAGTTGGTCTCTGAGCGCGATTACTCGATTGGCGGCTGTCCCGCTCATTCTTTTCTTTTCGTCGATGAGGGTGACGATTCGAAATCACAGCAATTTCAAAGAATGGACTATATTCTGACGAAGCCCGACTTGAATATCGTTGCCGTTTTTTCACCTCAAAAAGCCTTCTTGGAGGACAAAGCCTGCACGGAATTGTTTAAAAGCATCTCGATTCGCCCGAAGACGTCTGTAAACAAACCACAGACGCCGAACAAATAGCTGAATGCTACGGCCGCGGTGACCATTTTCTGAAAAGATCCTGAACTCGGTCCGGCTTCCACAGGATACCCGGAATATATCAAGGCCCGGTGAACGCCTAAACACCCACTCGCCAAAAGGGGGTGGCCCCTTCCGCACTGCCTGAGCTTGGGCCCAAAAGGAACTCTATCGAGGGGTGGGGGGCCTACTCCTGCGTTGGACGCCCAATGATCCCAACACCCACACACATAACGACCAATAGCCGTTCCTGCCGACGCCCCTGAGAGGCATTCAGGAATCCCCTGCTACTCTGAATATGGTCCGGCGCGTCCTGGGGCGATTCGCCGACACAACCTGACACAGAATAGGGCCATTTCCGGTTGCTGACACGGTACTGACACAATCAGTTTTCTGACACAACCTGACACAGATATTTTCGACGACGATTCACCCGCGTAGCGTGTAGTACATGTGGTCACAAGAAAGCAAACTATCAGTTCAGTTTACCATTGGCTCGATTGGCACGAAAGTGTCCGCGAAAAATATCAGTAAAAGCGATTTCGGTTTTTTCTAATTGCTAGGTGGTGCGGCGTCAAGGTTTGAGCAGGGCCTCGATCAAACCATCTAGGTTATGCTCCTTGGCTTCGACGCTGGGTTTCAGGCCCAGGGCTTGGAGTGCCTTGGAAGTTTCGGGGCCGATGGTGGCGAGCTTTATCTGGGGGAAGTTTTTGAGCAAAGCGGGGAGATCGAACCTCGCATGGAAATGCTCTACAGTTGAGGCACTGGTAAATAAAATCCAGTCGGCGCCGGATTCGAGCAGGCCGGCTGCCGAGTGGTCCGGGTCTTCGGTTTCGGGGACGGTTTTGTAGCAGGCGATGTCGTCCACGATGGCGCCCATGGCTTCGAGGGCGGCAGGCAGTTCAGCATTTGCCACTTCTGCGCGCAGGAGGCAGATTCTGAGGTTTTCGATGGTTTCGAAACCGGCGAAGGCTTCAGCAACGCTCGTGGCCAAGGCGTCGTCAGGCATCAAGTCAACCTGGAGGTGTAATTCTTTCAGCTTCATGGCCGTGGCAGGTCCGATGGCGGCGATGCGGGCGCCGCCGACGTCGCGCAGGTCGTGAAATTGGCGGAAGAAATATTCGAAGAACCGGGTCACGCCATTTGGGCTCGTGAATACCAGCCAGTCATAGGCATTCAGTTCGAGCAAGGCATCAACGACGTCCTGGCGATTGGAAGGATCCTCGATTTTGATAGTTGGGATCTCGAGGACCTCGGCGCCGAGTTCGCGGAGCCGCTGGCTGAGTTGAGGGGCTTGTTCGCGCGAGCGAGTGACAACGATGCGCTGGCCGAAAAGCGGCCGGTGCTCGAACCAATTGAGCTTGGGGCGAAGCTTAACGACCTCGCCGATCACAGCCACTGTTGGGGGTCCGATTTTGCTCTCGGTGGCGACTCGGCCAATTGTGGCCAGAGTGCCTTCGATGGAGCGCTGGCGTCCGGTCGTGCCCCACTGGACCATGGCGACGGGAGTATCGGCGCTCATGCCGTTGGCGACCAGGGTCGCTGCGATTTGGCCGATCTTGTCCGTTCCCATCATAATTACTTTGGTCCCCGGAGTTTTGGCAACGTGCGGCCAATCAATCGTGGAACTTTCCTTTGCGGGATCTTCGTGCCCCGTGATCATGGTCAGGCGGGAACAAAACTCACGATGCGTCAGCGGCACGCCGGCGTAGTTAGGAACTGCGACAAAGGAAGAAACGCCAGGAACAACCTCAAACGGAATGTTGGCATCAGCTAACTCTTCGGCCTCCTCGCCGCCGCGGCCAAAGACATAAGGGTCGCCGCCTTTAAGGCGAACTACGGTTTTGCCTTCGCGGGCTTTGGAAATGAGCAACTGGTTGAGTTCGGCCTGGCTCAAAGTAGGGCAGGCGTCTCGCCTTCCCCCCTGTTCTGCGCTACGGCTGCGTTTGCCACCGTAAATGATCTCGGCGGCTTTTGGAGCCAGACGGAGCAGCTCCTGGTTTACGAGGGCATCATAGACGACCACGTCCGCGCGCTGGAGCAGCTCGGCCCCGCGCAGCGTAAGCAGCTTGGCGTCGCCGGGTCCGGCGCCGACCAGGTAAACCATGCCCTTTGGTTTCATCAGGAAATACTTTAGGGGGGTGGAAGGCGATGCGCAATGGTGGTGCGGGTACGGGGTAAGATTAAATGGTCTGGCGCCTCGGCAGTATAAGCGGGAGCGGCAGACGACTCTGGCGCTGTCGATGACCGCGCGGAGGAGGCCGCCGTCCGCGCTCTTATCCCGGCCCGGAGAAACCCCGGGTTTGTTTTCAGTACCCGTCCCAATTGAAAGAAGGGTGGCTGCGTTGCAAGTTCTCTTGCAGGCGCAACTATATGAAAATGGTATTCTTCTCATCCGACAGAGTGGAGGTTGAAATGTTAAGCAAGGAACTGAATCAGGCAGGTATTCCCTGCGAAGTGCGAAGCGGAGTTACGTTGGAGGATGGGACTCCATCAGTGCCCGAGGCCGAACTCTGGGTGCAACACGATCACGACCGCCGCAACGCCTATATGTTCTGTGTTGAGCGCGAGATTGGTTTCGCCAAACGCGGGCAGGTGACCACGCTCGACGACTTGGACGAGCAGGAAATCGCGGCTTAAAGCCCGCAGGGCTTAACGCAGACGCAAAGGAGCGCGGCATTTATGCCGCTTCACCTTGCGACGGTCGAGGGGGCCGAATCTTTCCAACGCGTAATGCCGAAGGACGTTGAAGCGGCATAAATGCCGCGTTCCTGGGCGGTGGCCATCCGCTATTCAGGCCGGACTCGCATTTGGCAAGATTCGCTCCCATTCTCAATCCTTCTTTGCGACTTTGCATCTGCGTTAATTCCGGCCATAAATCAATAGACCATGAATCCCCAACCCGCGTGCGGCAACATCCGATTCGCCGGCGAAGCCCCCGACAGCCATTGCGACCGTTTCTGGGCCAAAGCCCTCCGCCAGCACGCCGCCACCAGCCAGCAAACATGGTGCCCCATCATCGCTCCCTCCGGCCGCCGCGCCGAGGTTTTAGCCGAGCGCCGCGACCGCTCCGTCCTCGCATGAAACGCATCTACCCATTACCCTTTCCAGTAGCTTGACCTTCTGCCTCCGTTCACTTACCCTTGCACTCGATTAACTCAGTTAACTCAATTAACCGCGTGGGCCGGGTTTCCGTCCCGCTTGCCCAATGCTCATTTAGTCGCGGTTGTTTCAAGGCCGTTTTCGTGCTGGTAGGATGCCTCGATTTCCACGTTTCCATTTTGCGCGCCCAAGGCACCATCTCCGTTACCAATTGGACCGGTCTGCAAACCAATTGGTCCCAAACCACGGCTCTGCGCGAATCGTGGTATGCTATCGCCTCATCTGCAGACGGTGCCCGGCTGGTGGCAGCGGTTAGTGGGGGCGGAATCTTTCTTTCGACTAATTCCGGCTCAAATTGGGCGGTTCTCAGCGCTCCCGTGGCGGACTGGAACTCTATCGCCTCCTCCGCAGACGGCACTAAGCTGGCAGCGGTCGTCTTCGGCACTAGCAGTTCCGGAATTTATTCCTCAGCCAATTCGGGAGGCACGTGGACCAAGACCGGCGCGCCCTCCCAGGAATGGGTTGCGATCGCATCCTCGACCAATGGAACCCGGCTGGCGGCCACATCAGACAGCGGGATCTATACATCCGCCAATTCCGGCCAGAACTGGACCACCAACAGCCAGCCCCTGGGCTATTGGGAGTCTATTGCCTCGTCAGCCGACGGAACAAAACTCGTTGCGGCACTCCTCTCCCCACCCGGAATCTATACCTCCACCAATTCCGGCTCCAACTGGACACAGACCATTGCCCCGGCTGCGAGTTGGCTGCCCGTCGCTTCGTCGGCGGACGGAACCCACCTGGCAGCGGGCATTTACGGAAGCGGCACTTACACCGGCATCTATATTTCCACAAACTCGGGCCTATCGTGGACGCATAGCGGCGCGCCCAGCGGCTTTTGGAACTGCATTGCCTGCTCGGCGGATGGAACCAAACTAGTGGCCGGAATTTTGACCGGCGGGCTTTATGTTTCTACCAACTCCGGTTTTAACTGGTATTCGGCCAACGCCCCGAACACAAACTGGAACTCCACCGCTTGTTCCGCCGATGGCACCAAATTCGCCGCCGTGGTGGATCAGGGCGGTATCTGGACTGCCCAGGCCCCGATCCAAACTGTCGCGATCCCGAATCTCTTGATCAGTCATCCCGCCAACGTGGTGACGGTCCAATGGCAGGCCATTTCGGGCTGGAACCTCGTGCAGAACACCAACCCCAGTCCGCCCGGCAATTGGTCCTTCAGCGCCGGCGTCACTAACTCTAATGGCACCAACTATCTTACTATTAGCCCTGCCACTGCGTTATTTTTCAGACTCAGATACCAGTGAGGGACGGCGGAAGGCTGGATGATGGATGATGGACGATGGATGATGGATGGTGGAGGGCAGATGGCAAACGGCAAAGAAGAGACAAAGTGAAAGACAAAGTGACAGACGAAGTCCCCTCCATTCAGTCTTTGCGTCTTTGCCTTAGACCAAGTACCTTCCTTTTCAGCTTGAGGTATCAATGAATATAAAATCTTTGCGTTCTTTGCGTCTTTTCGCCTGTCCGGCCCGGGCCGTCTTTGCGTTGAAAGCTTTAGTCCTGACAGCCCCTATCATCACTTGCGCCGATGAAGGCATGTGGCTGTTCAACAACCCGCCGCGAAAGTTGCTCCAGGAAAAATACGGCTTCGAGCCAAGCGACGCCTGGCTTGAGCACCTGCAAAAATCTTCGGTCCGGTTCAACAGCGGCGGGTCCGGCTCGTTTGTGTCCGAGGACGGCCTGGCCCTTTCCAATCATCACGTGGGCGCCGATGCGCTGCAGAAGTTCGGCGACAAGGATCACAACTACATTCGCGATGGTTTCTATGCCCGCACGCGCGCGGAGGAAAAGCGGTGCCTCGATCTGGAATTGAATGTCCTGATGAGCATTGAGGATGTCACAGCCCGCGTCAATGAAGCCGTTAAGCCTGATGCCACGCCGGAGCAGGCCTTTCTTGCCCGGCGCGCGGTGATGGCTGGCATTGAAAAGGAATCGTTGGATAAGACCGGGCTGCGCAGCGACGTTGTGACGCTCTACCAGGGCGCCCAATATCATCTCTATCGTTTTAAGAAATATACCGATGTCCGTCTTGTCTTCGCGCCGGAGCAGCAGATTGCTTTCTTCGGCGGTGACCCGGACAATTTCGAATATCCTCGATACAACCTCGATATCTGCCTGTTTCGCGCTTATGAAGACGGGCATCCGGCCAAAATCCCGCATCATCTGTCCTGGAGCAAGGCCGGCGCTGCGGACAACGAACTGGTTTTTGTTTCCGGCCATCCTGGGCGCACCAGCCGGCTGCTAACGGTGGCTGAGCTGGAATATGTGCGCGATGTCATGCTGCCGACCCGCCTGGAACGCTTGAAGAATACCGAGGTGTTGCTGGCTGCTTACAGTGAGCGCAGCGAGGAAAACGCGCGGCGCGCCAGGGAAGATTTTCTGAGGACGCAAAACAGCCGCAAAGCGCTCGACGGCGAGCTGGCCGGAATCCTCGATCCTACCTTCATTGCAGACAAAAAGAAAGTGGAGCAAACCTTGAAAGAGGCCGCGGCCGATACTGCCAAATTCCCGGATGCGGCCGGGGCGTGGGACCGAATCGCACAGGCGCAGCAGGTCGTCGAGAAAAACAACAAACGTTTCAATGTGCTGGAGGGACGGCAGAGTTTTAACAGCCAGCTCTACGGCATCGCCCGAACGTTGCTTCGCGCAGGTGAAGAGCGGCCCAAGCCAAATGCCGAGCGCCTGCGCGAATTTGGCGAGGCCGGACGCGAGTCGCTCGAGTTCCAGCTCTTCTCCGAGAAACCCATTTATGACGACCTGGAGCAGCTTACCCTGGCCGATTCTCTCACTTATTTGGTGAAGCAGCTCGGATATGGCGACCCGCTCGTGCAGCAGGTCCTGGCCGGAAAATCCCCGCGCGAACGCGCGTCGGAGCTCGTGCTCGGCACCAAGGTAAAGTCGGTGGAACTGCGCAAACGCCTCTACCAGGAAGGCGCAAAGGCTGTCGCGGCGGCGCACGATCCGATGATCGAACTGGCCAGTCTCGTGGACCCGGAGGCCCGCTCGCTGCGGAAGATCGTCGAGGAGCAGGACGAAATCAAACAGCAGGCCCATGCCCAAATCGGCAAGGTCCGCTTTGCCGTGATGGGCACCAGCCAATACCCGGACGCAACCTTCACCCTCAGATTAGCGTTTGGAGTGGTGAAAGGGTACGAGGAAAATGGACAGCACATACCATTTGAGACAAAATTCGCCGGCTTATATCAGCGCGCAGGCGAGCAGAAGAACCGGTCGCCCTTTGATTTGCCTGAGCGCTGGACCAAACGCGAATCGCACCTCGATCTCAAAACGCCGTTTAATTTCGTGAACACCGCCGATATCATCGGCGGTAATTCCGGCAGCCCGGTGGTCAATCGAAAGGGAGAATTTGTCGGCATTATCTTCGATGGCAACATCCAATCCCTGGTGGGCGACTTTTATTACACGGAGGTGCAATCCCGGGCCCTGGCCGTCCATTCCCAGGGAATTATCGAGGCTCTGCGCAAGCTCTATGACGCCGGCGCCCTGGCCGATGAATTGCAAGCAGGTATAGGAGCCCGGACGGCCTCGTCCGCGCATCGCACCGCCGCCCAATGAGTTGCATAACCGCGAATGAACGCGAAAAAGACGCGATTTATTTCCGTGATTCGCATGCATTCGCGTACATTCGCGGTTGGCTCTGCTTCTTTGCACGTTTGCGTTAAAAACCCTTGACAAGCGCGAACATTATCGCAACCTTTAGTGACCAGCGGAACTTTGATGTAGATCAGCCATGGGTGGGTTGCGATCTGGTTTTTGCGCACTGGTCCTTTGTCCGGCCTTAGTGCTGAGTTCGAGGGCCGCCTCCATTATCACGTCAGACGTCTGCGTCTATGGCGGCACTTCCGGCGGCGTCATAGCAGCGGTGGCGGCCGCGCGCCTGGGCAAGAGCGTTTCCTTAATCTGCGTGAACAATCACGCAGGTGGCATGAGTTCGGGCGGGCTGGGAATCACCGATGTCGGCAATGCAGCATCCATCGGCGGGATCGCGAACGAATTCTATACCCGGGTCGGACAGGTCTATAACTCGATCCATCCCGTCTATTACTTCGAGCCGCACGTGGCCGAGAACGTTTTTTGGCAAATGCTTGGCCAGGCGGACGTTGCGGTTTACACCAACCAAGAATTAGCTTCCGTGACGATGAGTGGCCAGGTCATTAGCCAAATCACGATGGCAGATGGCACAGCTTATACTGCGAAGGAGTTTATTGACACGACCTACGAAGGCGACCTGATGGCCATGGCCGGGGTCAATTTCACCTGGGGACGCGAGAGTTCCAGCACTTATGGCGAGACTTCGGCGGGCATCTTGTATCCTGCGGCCGCCTTCAACTACGACCCGTACGTTATCGCCGGAAATCCCGCTAGCGGCTTGCTCCCCTTGCTCCAAACCAACAGCGTCGGCACACCAGGTCAGGCCGACTCTCGCTTACAAGCCTTCAACTACCGGTTGTGTCTCACGCAGGTTCCCACCAATCAACTTCCCATCACCCCGCCCACCAACTACTCGGAAGCAACCTACGAACTGGTCCGGCGCTATCTGGTCGCCCGCGGCTCGGTGCAGCTTACTGATCTCATCAATATCCAAAACGGCATCGCCCACGCCAAAACCGACATCAACGCCAAGGGCGAACTCTCCACCGATTATGTGGGCGGCAATTACGGCTACGCGACGAATAGCTTCGCCGGGCGCGAGCTGATTCGCCAGGCCCACGAGGATTACATTCGCGGCCTGCTTTACTTCTATGCCACCAGCACGAACGTGCCGCTCAACGTGCGGACCCAGATGCAATCCTGGGGACTGTGCAAAGACGAGTTCCAGGACAGGGGCGGCTGGCCCCACCAACTCTATGTGCGCGAGGCCCGCCGCATGGTCAGCGATTATGTCATGCTCCAGCAGGATTGCCTGAGCAGCCGCGTGGCTTCCGACCCGATCTGTTTGGCCAGCTACAGTCTCGATCTACATCCAGCGGAGCGCTTCGCCTTCAGCGGTGTTGCGCGCGTTGAGGGAGGCTTGAGCGCGGCCGTGCCGTACCCGTACCCGATTAGTTATCGCTCGATCATTCCGGCAAGCAATCAATGCCAGAACCTCTTTTGCACCTACGCGCTATCCGCGAGCCATGTCGCCTTTGGCTCGATTCGCATGGAGCCGGTTTTTATGATGCTGAGCCAAAGCGCAGGCACGGCGGCAGCCTTCGCCATCGACGATCAGGTGCCGGCGCAACAGCTTTCTTACGCGAAACTGGCCGCTGAGTTGCGGGCCGACAAACAGCTTCTGGCCTGGAACTGTGCCAGCCAGTATTACACGAACACCATCACGCTCGACCAGGGCAACCCGTGCTTTGTCACTTCCGGCGGTGTCTGGTACCCGAGCACCACCACGGGCGCCTGGAACGGGTCGTGTTGGTCTGATCTCGGCGTAGGCAAAGGCAGTAAATGGGTCATCTATAAGCCAACGATCCTGACCAATGGCAGCTACGACATTTACCTATGGTGGGTCGCCTCGTCCAACTGCGCCACCAATACACCCGTGGACATCATTCATCCGGCGGGCACCAACCGCGTTTATCTGGACCAAACCATCAACGGCAGCACCTGGGTCAAGGTCTTTACCACCAACCTGAACGCCGGCACCGCTTCCAGTGTCATCATCCGCAATGACGGCACTTTAGACGGAACCTATTGCGTCGCAAACGGTGTGCAATGGCGCGCGTCCGGCTTTCCCATGCCTCCGCCTCCCGCGCCGCCGCCTGCGGTCGAGATTGTGGCCAGCGCTGCGCTAACCGGCGAATTCGGCACAAACAAAGCCCGCTTCACCATCGTTCGCAACAACGATCCGGTCATGCTGGCACTGACGGTGAATTATTCGGTAAGCGGCACCGCCAGCAACGGCCTGGATTACACTTTTCTTCCCGACAGCGTCACCATCCCCGCCGGAGCGCTGGCCACCAACATCATCATTTCACCGCTCGGCACTTATCTGGCCGCCGACCAGGCCACCGTGACTCTCACACTCTCCCCGCCTCCAAATTTCACTCTGACCAGCCTGAGCAATGCCACGCTCGTCATCCAGGATCGGCCTATAAACATCTGGCGCCGCGCCAACTTCACCCCCGCCGAGTTGGCTGATCCAAGTGTCAGCGGGGATCTGGCTGATCCGAATCAGGATGGTTACTCCAATCTGATGTCCTACGCCCTGGGCATCTCTCCCAAAGACCCCGCTCCTGCTAACCTGCCTTCCGTAAACATTCAAGCGGGCTACCTTACATTTACGTACACGCGAGCAAAGGCAGCTACCGACGTTTCGCTTACACTGGATGAGTCTTCAGACTTCGTGCATTGGCAATCCGGGCCAGGCGTTATCCAGCAAGTCAGCACGGTGGACAACGGAGCTGTCCAGAGTATCACCTTCCGATTGGCCGCCCCGGTCAATTTTTCCCCCGGGACCTTCCTGCGGCTGCGAACCAGCAGGCTGTAGGACCCGCGCCTTAGTACTCGGGGGCATAAGTTCGATGACGTATCGTAGGGCAGGCTTTCTAGCCTGCCGGTGAGGGCGGCTTTTCAGCCGCCCGATGGACGCCGGGCTGAAAAGCCCGGCTCACCGGCAGCCTG
>PSRM01000199.1 GCA_003176045.1 Verrucomicrobiota bacterium
CAGGAGAAGTGGTCGCAGGTGGATGGCATCTGCAAAGTCCAGCCTGCCTCCTGAATTTCCCAACTGCCGGCAGTCCATTGGAGGGTGTACGAAAAAACATTGTTTGCGTACTGCGCCTGAACTGTGCCGAGAACCTGCGTTCCATTTGTGCCGCCCATGACAGTGGCGGAGAGAGATTGCATTTGGGCCAGGTTTGTGGCGGTGGGGGGCGTCAGCGCCACGCTCGTCAGCGAGGAGGGATAGCGCAAAACTTTATTCCACAGGCCCGGGTCGGAAACTGTTTTGCGCGTGATGAGGTTAATAGTTGGGATGGGCAAGCCCGCGGGCAAGGTGGTGCTCAGTTGCAGGCCGGGAGGATTGGTCAGGGCGAACTGGTGAGCGACAATATCGCGGCCATCCGGGTGGATGAAATCAACTTGCAAGATATCGGCGTAAGCCAGCGGATTCGAGGGAAGCGGAAGTTGAACGGTGCCATTGCTCCTGGGCGGCAGGCTGGGATTGGCGCTGCCGGAGGCGATTGTCACGCCCTGTCGCTCCAGCTTCCACGCCGTCGTCAGGTAAGAGAGGTCCGTGAAAGAGTTGAGGTTGGTGACGGAGAACGAGATCTGGGTGGGAGTTTGCGAGACGATGTTGCCCACTTGAATGGGGGAATAGATCATTTGCGCTTCATAGACGTTGGGGCGGGGATTTCGGAAGCAATCGGTCATCCCTTTCATCTTCAAGAGGTGAACGCCGGTGGCCGGAAAGAAGTAGAGTAACTGGACCCCGGTGCTTTGGTATTGGGAGTAGCTGGAATCAGGATTGGGATCGGCCACCGCGCGATCGGTCCATTCAAAAGGGAAGGTGCCGATGATGGTGTCATACTGGAGGACCACGCTCCAAACGCGTTGCTGGGCCATGCCCCAGCGCTCCCACATGCCGGCGTCGGCGGCGAGGCGCTCATCCCACGTATTAGGCTGCTCGGTGTAGATCCAGGGGGAACCGGTTGTGGGCGCGTTGGCGCCATCACTGGCCATGGTGGCAGGACTCGGATAATGGCGATCGGACAGTTCGACATTGTATTTCGAGCCGGCGAAAGTGGAGACCAGGCGAGGACGCGTCGTGTCCAGCGATTTCACCAGGTCGGCTACGACCTGGAGATTGTTGCCCGCGCTATTTTCGTTGCCGATGGCCCAGACGACCACCGATGGATGGTTGCGGTCGCGCCGGATGACTTCACGCGCATGTTGTTGAAAGGCGAGCGTCATGCCGGTGTTCCCTACCGAACTGACCCAGCAATATGGCAACTCGTCCAGAACATACATCCCGAGCTGATCGCAAAGGTCGAAGAAGCCGGAACCGAAGTTGTAATGAGTGGTGCGGATGGCATTGATGTTGGCCGATTTCATCAAGAGGATATCTTTGCGCCAATTGTCCGGGCCCATGGCATTGCCGACGGTGCCGGCGGCGTCGTGATTGCAAACGCCGGCCAGCTTCACAGGCACGCCGTTGAGGAAAAGAACTGCGTTGGTGATGGTCAGTTCCCGAATGCCGATGCGATTTGAGATGGTTTCAGAAATCTGCCCGGACTGGTCTTTGAGCGTGAGCGTCAGGCCGTAAAGATTTGGGAATTCCGCCGACCATAGCGCCGGGTTGTTAATGATTTGAGAGAAGGAGGCCTTTCCGTTGGCGGCGTTGGTTACAGTCACTATCCCATTGAGCGTCATTGAAACGGGCGTGGAAGCATCTCCCTGGGTCACGTCCGTAGTGACATCCACCTCCGCCTGATTGTTCGGCAGCAGGTGAGTGCTGACCTGGACGTCGGCGAAATTGGTTTGCGGAATCGAGTAAAGCGTAACCGGGCGGTAGATGCCGCCGAGGGTGAAGTAGTCGCCGGTGTCGAGATCCACGGCCGGGCTTTGCTTGACGACGCGGATGGCCAGGAGATTTGTGGTGCCGAAATTCACGAGCGGCGTGAGGTCAACCTGGAAAGCTGTCCACCCGCTGTCGTGGAAGTTGCTTAGTCCCCAGCTCGATTCGTTCACAGTCGCGGGTTGGCCATTCACCCAAATTTCCGCGCTGGTCTGGACTCCGTCGAAGTTCAGATAAACCTGCCGTCCCTGCCATGAAGCGGGCACTTGAAACCAATTGCGATAGAGACCGGAAGTCGTGTCGGGTCCGAAGTAGGTGCAAGGCGAAAATCCGGCCATTTCCCAGTTGCCCGGCACGCTGATATTGGTCCAGCCGGCGCCTTCCACGTAATTGACTTGTTGGAAAGGCTGGCTGGAATCCACAATCGTAATATTCGGCACCGCGCCGGAGAAAGAATTGGCTACGCGCTCGAAGTAAAAACGCCAGGTGCCGTTCAGGGAGATGACATGATTCGTCTCGCTTGGAATGACTGCGGTAACATTAGTTGTGGTGAGGTAAACCGTCCCCATGGCAGTCAGTTTGCCGTCAGTGATGGTATAGGAGAAATGATCGTTGGCTGCGACCGCGCCGTTGTAATAAATCCAGGTGCCATCGCTGGTGACATTTGTTCCAGAGGCGCTCTGCGGACCCACACTGTTCAGGCTTACAGGGTCGCCATCGGGGTCGCTCCAACCGGCGAGGCTGGCCAGGTTGGTGATTGCTATCTTGAAGGTCGCTCCTGGAATAACCGTCTGCGTCACGTCGCGCGCGATTACGGGCGGCCGGTCGTTTGTGACCACGAGGTACAATTCATTGCCCGACACTGTCAAAGAAACATATTGGCCGGAGGCGACTCCGTTGCCGCCGACCGTCACGCCCGGCAAACCAGCGCCCGACACCAGCCCGCTATTGGTTGCTGAAATGAGTTTGTAGAGACCCGGATTCAGAGTCGAGCCAGTGTTATTGACCTTCAAGTTCGTGTTGGTGGCCAGCGCCACGGTGCCGCCTGTCACCGTGAACGAAGGCGTGCCGGGGACGTAGAATAGTGAGACTGTGCCGGGGCCGGTATTGATGTTGCCGACAAGGGCCGCCCCGGTTGAATTGCTGTTAGTCAGAGTCTGGCCCGACACCAGCGTAAAGGCTGACGAAGCGCCAGATCCGCTCAGGGTCGCTCCACTGGCGACAATGAGGTTCGGACTGTTGAGAAGCGCGCCTGTACCGGGGAAGGCCAGTGTGCCCTGGCTGACGATCGTGTTGCCTGTGTAGGTATTAGCTGCCGCCATCGCCAGCGTGCCGGGGCCGGCCACGACGATACTGCCCGGGCCGGAGAACACGGCGTTGAGCGTGATGCCGTGCGTGGCTTCGGGTGCAAACGTGACGACGCCTGGGCCTGGGCTGGCAGTCAGAGTCGCGGGTAATGTGGACGCCCACCCCCAATCGGCACCGTCGGTCAGGATCGAGTTTGTGCCCTGGGTGCCGCCAGTATTCGGCCCCATATCAACTGTATGAAACGTCCCGCCGGAAAGATTGATAGTGGTGTTATGCGTCCCGCCTCCGTTCGAGTCGAGAACGCCAAGGCTCCCGAGGTAAATAGCTCCACCCGAAACGTTCAGGGTTTCCCAGTCGGTGCCGCTGCCCGGTCCATCGTGCATGCGGATGAGGTAGCAATAGAGCGTGCCTCCGCTGATATTGGCGGTGCCGTTTGTCCCTAACTGGCAGAAAGAGATTCCGTTGGCGCCGCTATCGGTGCTTGGATTGCGCAGGAGATAAACCGTCCCGCCAGTCAGGTTGAAAGTGCCCCATCCAGCGCCGCCAGTCCCGCGCCCAAGACCGAACCAGCCATTGTCTATGAGTGTCCCGCCGGTGACTGTGAGAGTTCCAATGCCTCCGAAGCCGATTTCGATGCCGCCCAGGCAATTGACCGTGCCATTAGCCAATGTGAAGGCGCCATTTCCCCCCACAGCCGAGCCCATCTCGAACACATCGCGATAGTAGGTCTCGCCCGTTCCCTCTCTTTGGATGGTCAGCGTGCCGCCGTTGTTTGTAAAACTGCCCGTGCCGCCGGCGACATTGCCAATGGCCAGGCCCGCGCCGCTGTTGTTCGTAATCCAAAGGCTGCCGGCGGTCATGTTGAATGTCCCGCTGCCGCCGCCGATTTGGCTGAGCTGAAGGGCGTTGAGGCCGTAGCTGAAGAGCGAGTTATTATAGAGCACTGAACCGTTCGCGACCGTGCTGTTGCCGACGGCGGCGGTGTCTGCCGAGCCTGGGGGGCCGGTTGGAGTCCAGTCGGTTGGAATGTTGTACGCGGCGGGGGTGGATTGGTTCCAGTTATAGGTTGCCGCGAAGCTGGCAGGGGCTGCGGCGAGGAGGCAGAGGGCGAGCGCCGAGAGCAGGTAAAAACTTGGTGAAACCTGGTGCCACCGTCGCCGAACCGATGTGCCGGAGGGACATCTGACAATAGCCCAACGCTTCAGCGTTGGGTAAAGCGGGAAAAGCCGTAAGAGTCCCGAAGGGACGACTGAAGAAATGTCCGTCCCGGGATCAGTCAGCCGTCCCTTCGGGACTTGGGCCTCCTTTCCGCCTAACCCAACACTGAACTCCGATAAATCGCGAGCAAGGTGTTGGGCTATTGTCGGAATGTCCCTCCGGGACAAGCAGCTACGTGAAGATCCGAACGGCATTACGGGTGGCAGGGTAAAATCGCTGGTGGAGGGAATCACCGTCAGGTCCTGTCGGATATAGCTTACTGGCCTCTTTTATACCCTTGTTCGTCGCGTGGATCAAGGAATTATTTTGGTTCCGAATTTAGAAGAAAAATCCGGAGAGAGCGGACTATTCCCGCAAAGCCATACTTTCAAGGCCAAGGAGAAATCCGATTCGTTGCGAGGTTCTTGAGCAAAAGCTCCCTTGGCAAATAATAGCGGTAAACACCTAAGTCGAGCGTTGGGAAGCAGCCTGTTCTTAATTCCTTGGAGGTCATCCCAGCCACGCGCTTCCCCGCCTCCTCAACCTCATCATAACTAGGCAGACGCACTATGCCTTTTGGGTCCATCACGACGTTTGTTGATCGCCTCTTCATGTAATCTCTCAAATAATCATCGGACGGCCACTCCTTGCCGCTTGGTGGACGCGGCGCTGTGGCGCGGCAATCCACAACAAAAACAAGCACACAAGTGTCGTCATCATCTACACAGAGAAATCTTTTCTCATCCGGAAACGGATAAATGAATAGAGGAGTCCCTTCCAACAACTTTCCCCATAAGCTAAAGAGCTTCGTGCCTCCCGAAAAAACAGGATATTCCTTCTCACTCCACACCGGCGAGAGCGGTCGCTTAGCCACGGCAATTGTCTTCCCATTAGAGACCAGTGGCACGTTGCATTTCCGCCCCACGATCGGAGCGAACAGCAGGAAGAGCACAAGAAGACCCGCAATGATCAGAAATTTACGCATTCCGGTTCCCTCGCAGGGTGTTTGTTCGTGTCCATTCGTGTCTATTCGTGGTGACTCGCGGTTCAAACGCTGCCCGTATCAATCTCCTCTGGCTGCCACAATAACCGACCTTCCATACCGCCAGCGATCACCAGAGTCTGCCCCGTAACATGGCGTGCGAGCTTATCAGAAGCCAGAAACACGGCAGCATTGGCCATGTCTTCCGGGCGGGCAATTTGGGGCAAGGCCATCGTGGCGCACACTTTGCGCGCGCTCTTCGGATTCCGGAGTTTCGCTGCATTGCGCGCAATCAGCGTCCAACCGGGGCAGATACAGTTGATTCGCCCACCGCAGTAATCCGCAGTATGAGGGGCGATCCGCGACATCTCGTTCTTGAGCGAGCGCGTGAGGCCGTAAGCGATCGCTGCTTTGCCCGACGAATAATCCGCGTGCCCCGCTTCGCCGAAGACCGCCGCAGTTGAGGCGATCAGCACCGCGTTGCCTTGCTTCTGACGTGCCACCAACCGCAGAAACTCGCGGACACTCAGAAACACGCTCGTAAGCACACCATCGAGTGTTGTCTTCCACTGGCGCAACGACATTTCGTGCAAAGGCACGTCCCTCGTCTCCCACGCGCCCGCATTCGCCACAAGCGTGTCCACTCTTCCAAAATGCTGCCGAGTCAGCGCGAAAAGTCTTCGGGCATCTGCTTCCCTTGTCAGATCAGCTCGAACAATGAGCGTTTCGATACCCCCGAGTTCGTTTTGCAATTTAGTAATCCGATCTCGGCCCCGGTTATAATGAAGCACCAATCGAGCGCCTTCCGCTGCGAATCCGCGCGCAATGGCCGATCCGATGCCGCCCGAAGCGCCGGTTATGACAACCACCTTTCCGCGCAATCGTGAATCCATAGGAAAAGAAATAGCCCAACCCTGCAAAGCCGCAACAAAAAGCGGCCACTCCCCCGGGCCCTTCATTACCTGGATTTTTTCTATGCGACCGATTAGCTGCGCTTCTGGCGCGTAGTCTGAAACCCCGGAGGGGTGACCTGTTTATAGTACCGCCGGTGCACTGAGGTCACCAAACCCCGTAGGGGTGACCTGTCGAAGGCGCTCGCTACTGCAAGAGGGGTTTGACCGATCAGGTCACCCCTCCGGGGTTTGGCAAGCGGTTTTATGGCACGGGTGCTATAAACAGGGCACCCCTACGGGGTGAATGGCGCTTACTTAAGACCTTGCTTGCGCATGCGAGAAATCGTGCGGCGGAGATTGCG
>PSRM01000217.1 GCA_003176045.1 Verrucomicrobiota bacterium
TCCCTGACGCTCACCAACACCGGCACTTACACGATCCTGGTCCATGCCTCGGGGTACTATATCACTGCCAGTTATACTTTGAGCATTCAGTCACACACTGGAGGCGGGTGCATCGGCACGGCGGTTGCCTGTGGGCAAACCGTTAGCGGCAGCACGTCCTATCCTACCGAAATGGATGCGTTCGGGCTTGGAACTGGAGGAGGGACACTGATCTTTGGTTTCAGTGGCTTCAGTGGAGTGGAGTTTGACTTGTACGATCCGGCGGGCAATAGGGTTTTCGTGGAAGGAGCTGGCGGCACAACCAACGTGACCCTAGCCGCCGGCGTTTACACGCTTCTGGTACATTCGAGCAGCTACAGCGGCAGCGGGAGCTACGGATTCACGCTAAATTGCTTTGGATGTAACTATGTGATCAGTCCGACTGGCGCATCGCTTGGCGCCTCTGCCACAAACGGCACGGTAGCCATGACCGCGGGCTCGGGATGCTGCTGGACGAACTGGGTGGCACCCGTCAGCTCGAGCTGGATTTCAATTACTAGTGGGAGCGGGGGTTCCGGAAACGGCACGGTGACTTACTCGGTTGCCCAGAACTGCAACGCAAGCGCGCGCTCCGGGCAGATAATTATTGCCCCATGCGGCACCACCAATGGCTTTAGCTTCGTTATTAATCAGGCCAACCCCGTGACGCTTACCGGCCAAGACATTGGAGCACCTGGCGTTCCGGGCAGTTTCGGTTATTCCTGTGGCACTTACAGTGTAAGCGGCTCTGGTGAAGGCACCGATGGAACAGCGGATGTGTTTTACTTCCTGAACCAAGCCATAACTGGTGATGGACAAATCATTGTTCGATTTCAGGGCATTCAGGGTGGCGATCCGCAATTGGCCGAAGCGGGCATCATGATGCGGCAGACCATGGACCCTGGGTCAGCTCAAGTCTCCCTCTCAATTAACGCGCGGACCAACGTGATGTTTCGTCGGCGCCTGGCCGCAAATAATTCCGCAGTGCAAAACAGCCTTCCCGGAATGAGTCTCGTACAAGGGACTGGCTCTCTCTGGCTTCGGCTCTCGCGTATGGGCAGCACATTTATCGGCCACTATTCAACCAACGGGCTGGACTGGCAATATATGTGGTTCACGACTTTAAACATGACCAACCTAGTGCAGGTCGGCCTGGCTGTCACAGCCCATCATCACGGTCAGCTTGCGACGGCTACATTTGATAACGTGACCGCCGGCGTCCTGACTCCGCTCTCCGGCACATGGCCCTTGCCAGGACCATTGCTGCTGCTTGGCGGTCAGGCCTGGTCACAAGCTGAGTTTCAGCGTGTGGGCGGGTTCGAGTTCCTGCTGGCCGGCGTCGTTGGCGATTACTTTAACATCAAGAGTTCCTCGAACGCTGCGGCGCCTTTCGCCTCATGGCCGTTGCTGAGCACAGTGACGAACACCTACGGCGTAATACCGATTCTGGATGCGCAGGCGCTCACGAACAAAGTGCGCTTCTATCGAGCCCAAAAGCTGGGCGGGCCTTAACGGCTGGAGTCGGAGCTTTTCCGAAATTCCGATTTGCATCGCATAGCGATGCTCTGAAAGCAGCCGTGGGCTTGAGCCCCACGGGGGACAATGAAACAAGAATCTCTCGTCGCATAGCGACGCACGAAACGCCCCCATGCGCAAAAGACGGGGACATTTTCGAGCTGTCGCTTAAACGGATACCCTAAAGTCGCATCGCAGCCGCTGACCCTCTTTTTTCAAAGAGCATGCTGCCTTCTGACACAAAACGTCCTAAATCCCACCGCGTACAAATGACGCCGCTAAGGGCGCTGCACTTCCTGTGGTGTTTGCTGTTTCTTTTCGGAATTCGGGCTTCGGATTTATCATACTTTATGGCTCTGATAAGGATCCTGGTGGACGGCTACAGCCTGCTGCACAACTGGCCTGAATTGGCGCGCGGCCAGTCGCGACACTCGGCGGCGGCCCGGGATGAGCTGATTCGCCGATTGACGCTTTACCAGGACACGGTAGGCACGCCTGTCACCGTGTTTTTTGACGGCTCAGGCCCCAGAAGCGGCACGAGGACTGCTGCAATCCAGGGAGAAGTAGAAGTGCTGTATTCGCCCAGGGGCCAAACAGCCGACCAAATGATCGAGCGAGCGGCACACCGGTTCAGCGCCTTTGGCGAGGTCCTGGCTGTTACGGATGACCACGCCGAACGTGAAACGGTCTTAAGCCTGGGCGGGATGGCAGCAAGTTGCGGCAATTTTATTCGGATGGTCGAAAGCGCTTTGGCCGAACTGGCCGACGACTTAAAAGACCATAATCGCAAAGAACGGCACCGATATGGACGGAGACGAACCTGAGTTAGTGAGTTAATTGAGTTAAATGAGTTAAATAGTTAAATGGGTTACATGGGTTACATGCGACACGCGTTATGAAACACCAAAGACCAAACACCAAACACCAGAGAAATTTCAAATTTCAAACTCCAAACTTCCACAGGAGGGCGGGCCTTGGTGTTTGGAGCTTGGTGTTTGGTGTTTGCCTTTGGTGTTTGGTCTTTGATGTTTGGTGTTTGCCAATGGCTCAGGCCTCCGACACGCGGCCTTCGTCTGCCGCCGGCCAGGGCCATCGCTGGCTGCTGATCGTCGAAACTTCGCAGGCGATGCAGCGGCGGGCGGCGGGAACTTTGGATGCAGTAAACACTTTGCTGCGTTCGGGGATGAAAGGGCAACTGCGAGCGGGCGACAGCCTAGGGATATGGACATTCAATGACGAACTGCACGCGGGTAAATTTCCACTGCAGACCTGGGCGCCAGACCAGCAAAACAGCATCACGAGTTTGGCCTTAGACTTTCTTAAGAGTCAGAAGTGCGAAAAAACCTCAACTCTCAGCAGCGTCGTTCCAGGCCTGAAACGGCTGATCCAGAAGTCGGACCTCCTTACCATCGTTCTGGTTTCGACCGGCTCGGAAAAATTCGAGGGGACGCCATTTGATAAAGAGATCGCGGAGGCTTACTCGAAGTGGATGGCTGCAGAACAGAAAAAGAAGATGCCCTTCGTAACCGTGTTGCGCGCCCGACAGGGGCAAGTGATTGGATATTCAGTCACACCGATTCCCTGGCCATTAGAGATGCCGGTCATGCCGGAGGAAATTAAGGCCGCTCCAGTGGTTGCAACTTCGCGAGTTCCAGCCAAAACGCCGCCGCGGACCGTGGCGGCTCCCCCTGCTGCGCCGCGGGTCCTGGCCCAGCCCTTGATTGTTTATGGAAGGAAGGACGAGGAGTCTGGGCCTTCTGCCGCGTCGGCCAACCCCGCCCTCCCAGTCATTCAGACGAATAGCCCCGCGACAACACCCAGCCCTGCTCCGGCAATCAGTGCCGCTCGAGTTGCCCCACCCGACCAGGAGACGGACGCAACGACGGTTCCTGCCCCGAACGCTCAGAAGGCCAAATCCGCAGGTTGGCGATTGGTCAGCCCTGCTTTTCTCTTGCGCGCAAGTTTATGGCTCATCGGGCTGGGGGCTGTGGCGGTGGTGGCAGGAGCCCTCACTATGATGTTGCGTCGCAATAGCCGAAGTTCGCTACACGCGCTTACTACTCCCGAGCACGAATCAGCTCCATCAGGCTCAACGACCGTGACAATAGGTCCTGCCGTCTGGAGTTCTCCGAGAGGCGTTCGCCTCCAAGCGCGCCCTCAGTAAGGCCCGTCATCCTACTCATTGACGCAGTGGCTTGAGTCATTGGCACTTGTGCAAGTCCAATCCCGAAGGGATTGCGTCCACCAGCCCAGGGTTGCGAGCCCAGCGAGCTACCCTGGGAAACCATTCGGCAACACCGTGACAACCCTGAAGGGGTTGTGACCCAGTCGGTGGCGTGCCTTGCCCCTCTGCCACATCCCTTTCAGGGTTGCTGGCGCTCGACGTTCTCGACCCAGGGTAGCTCGCTGCGCTCGCAACCCTGGGCTTTGTGACAGAATCCGGTCGGGATTCGCCAGCATGTTGAAGCAACCGGACATCAGGAGTCGGCTAAGGCGGCGAGCCATGAAAGAGATTTGAGCCTCCTCACGTCGGCTGCTACTATCAGCGGGAAATGGCCAAACAAGTTCCCCGAGGTTCTGCTGCCAAGCGGTGGATGGGTGCGGCTATTGGGCTTGCGATCACCGTCCTATTAGGCGTGGTTTTGGGATTGGGTGGACTGAGGGAGCGCAGCCCCGAGTTGAAAGCCAAGTCCCCCAAACTGTATTTCCTGGCATGGATTTTAGAGGGATTGAAGGCAGGCCAATACCTCATCCACTTAAGCTATGATCTTCCATTCCTCTGGCGCCCGATTACCCAACCCAATGAGATTGTGCTGGTCTACATGGATGACGCAGCGCACAAAGAGTTGGGCCAACCCTCGGACGATAAGTGGGACCGTGGACTTCATGCGCGGCTTCTTGAACGCCTGACTGCTGAGGGTGCCCGGGCAGTGGGCTTTGACGTCAAATTCACCGATCCAAGCCAAGACCATCCGGAAGGGGACTCCCGTTTTGCGCAGGCGCTTAAAGCAAATGGCAAGGTGATTCTCGTGGCTGACTACATGGAGAGCGCTGATGGGAATGGCATGAGCGTGTATCGCGCCTGTGATCTGTTGTTCGACGCTGCTGCTGGCTATGGTCTCTCCACCATAGACCGTGATCAGGACTTAGTGGTGCGCAGGCACTTTCATGTCCCTTACGAAGAGGGCGCCGACATTCACTCGAGCCTTTCCTGGCAGCTTGCGAAAGTGGCTGGAGCGGCCTCTGCGCAAGATATGGACCAGCGCTCCGTCCGCCGTTGGGTTAATTATTACGGCCCGCCGGGAACACTTTTGCACGTAAGCTTTCACACTGCTCTCGAAACGAACGAGGTTTGCCCCGCGGGCCTCTTCAGAGGCAAAGTGGTGCTCGTGGGCGGGAACTTTAAGACTCATTACAGCGGTCAGCCCAAGGACGAGCTGCGGACGCCTTTCACTGACCTGGCCACACTGGTTCCCGCCGTGGACACGCAAGCTACTCTGACTCTCAACCTGCTGCGGAGCGACTGGCTGACGCGCACTTCCACAACGAGCGAACTTTTGATCCTGGTTTTAACCGGAGCGTTATTCGGCGCCGGACTAACGTTTTTCAGGCCGCTGACCGCGGTCGGCGTCGCTTTGGCAGGGGCGCTTTGCGTTGCGTACGGCTCCTACGCCATTTTTGCTCACGCGCGCCTATGGTGGCCCTGGATGGTGGTTGTCGGGGCGCAGATCCCTGTGGCTCTGATTTGGTCGGTGGCTTATAACTCCGTGGGGATTTACGTCCAAAACCGCCTGTTCGAGCAGTCGCTGAAGATGTATTTGCCGGCCAAGCTGGTGCAAAAGTTTGCGCATAATAAAGATCTGCTTAAGCCAGGCGCTCAGAAACAGGAACTCACGGTTTTGTTCACTGACATTGCCAACTTCACAAGCCTCTCTGAAAGTTTGGGCGCCGATGAATTGGCCCATTTGATGAACGCCTATTTTCAGGCGTCCGTGGGCGGCTGCATCCACAAACATGATGGCACGGTCGGCAAATTCCTTGGCGACGGTATTCTTGCGTTCTGGAATGCGCCAGACCAGCAGGAGAATCACGCCATGCTCGCGTGCGAAACGGGTCTGCGATTCAAGGAGCAGAATCGACAGAAGATTATGGGCCGTTACCTACCAACGCGCATTGGAGTACACACCGGGATAGTCTATGTAGGCAACTTCGGGAGCGAAGATCGCGTGGATTACACAGCCCTCGGCGACAACGTTAACCTGGCCTCGCGACTCGAAGCCTTAAACAAATATTTGGGCACCGAATGTCTGATCAGCGGGAGGACAAAATCGGAAGTGGGCGACCGCATCCTTACGCGGCCGCTGGGTGGTTTCCGCCTCAAAGGCTTTGAAGCAGTGGTGCAGGTACACGAATTGATGGGTGAGCCGGCGCTGGAAGCCGAGACACGCCCGTGGCGAGAGGCATTCGCTCAGGCGCTTCGCAACTACGAGCAGCAAAATCTCGAATTCGCGGCCCTGGGCTTCCGCCAGGTGCTCGAACTACGACCAGGCGACGGCCCCTCTGAGTTTTACCTCAAACAGATCGAAGAGCGGTCAAAGGAGATTTTGAAGCCGGAGGATTGGACGTCGTTTACCGTGCTCAAGGAAAAGTAGCGAAGCCGATGGATTTTAACGCAAATTCGCAAAGATGCAGAGAGGGAAGGAGTTGACACGAATTTCACGAATTTGCACGAATTCGTATTCATTCGCGTAATTCGTGCGCCGCTCCCCTTTGCGTCTTTGCAACTTTGCGTCTTTGCGTTGAATTTGGACGAATTTATCAGCCGCCCAATGATTCGGGATCGCTCACATCGCCTTTGTTGAAGGAAACGTAGTCCTCGGTGAGATCGGCAGCGTAAATGACGGCGCCGGCACGGCCAAGATTGAGTTGAATGTGCAGATCAAATTCTTTTCGGGCGACGGCTGAGCAGAGAGCTCTGAATGGCACCTTTGTCGGCTGGCCCTTCTTTAGGGCCCAAAGCACCTTGCGGCTGCCGGGAGCGCTATATCCGATGTCCACTTTGCCTTCCACTATTGATGCATCGCTGTAGCCGAGGGCGTCAATGATCCGGCCCCAGTTCGGGTCACCGCCGTGCCAACTGGTTTTCACGAGGGCACTATTCGCCACAGCGCGGGCTGCAGCATCCGCATCCAGGAGCGATCTTGCGCCATTCACGCGCAGAGTAACAAAGCGCGACACGCCTTCCCCATCACGAACAATCATCTTCGCCAACTCCAGACAAACATGGCTCAATGCCTTCTGGAACGCTTTGAATTCCTCTGATCCCTGACTTCTGATCTCTGATCTCTGATCTCTGACCACTGACCACTGACCACTGACTTCGGATTTCGGATTTCGGATTTCGGATTTCGGATTTCGGGCCGCCATCCCATTGGCCAAAATGAGCACCGTATCATTCGTGCTCATATCCCCATCCACCGTGATGCGGTTAAAGCTGGTGGCCACGGCTTGACCAAGCGCGGCCTGGAGGGCTTTGGGATGAATGGCGGCGTCGGTGGTGAGAAAACAAAGCATGGTGGCATGAAGCGGCATGGCAGCCGGACGCTTGCCAGAGGCGCTCATGCCCGGTTGGATCATGCCGGCGCCTTTGCAGATGCCGCCGATGCGCACAGTTTGGCCGCCTAATTTGAATTCTACAGCGGTCTGCTTGACCCGCGTATCGCTCGTAATAATGGCCTCGGCTGCCTGTGCGGCGTGGCGATCGGTGTGCCCCAAGCCAATGGCGGCTTCGATAATGCCCGAGCGGACATTATCCATGGGCATCGTCAGCCCGATGCGGCCTGTTGAGCCGACCAATGCTGAGCCTGCCGGCAAACCAAGAGCCTTTTCCGCGAACCGGGCCATTTCGAGGGCGTCGGCGAACCCTTGTCGGCCCGTGCAGGCGTTGGCATTCCCGGAATTCACCACAATGGCCTGCGCACTGCCTTTCTTCACCCGTGACAGACAAACCTTCACAGGCGCAGCGCACACCTGGTTTGTCGTGAACATGCCGGCAACCGTGGCAGGAAGGTCTGAGACGATCAGAGCCAGGTCGCGTTTGTTTCCTTTATCGGAGCCCTTGCCGGTGCCCAGTCGTTTGATGTCACAAAACACGCCCGAGGCGCGGAAGCCCAGAGGAGCAGTAACCGACCCGTTAATATGCCTCATGTGTTTCGTAACTGGTTAAATGGGTTAAATAAGTTAAATCGCTAAAACCACGAACGCGCAAAAGGACGCTCGGGGCGCCTGTCGAAACCACAATGGTGATAGTTCTTTTAGCGAAGAGTCTGAACGCATTTCGCCGTTTTAACGTTTTAACGTTTTAACCCTTTTAACGAATTAACCATTCGTGTTCATTCGTGGTTTAGCCTGAAGCTTCGCCGTCCTAGATTTGGAATTGCGGTATCTTGAGCCGCTCGCCGTCCTTTTGGGCAGATTTGTGAGCGACGATGCCCGGCACGGTCAGGTTCAGCGCCATGGCAATGTTGACCAGCGGCTGGCGATCCAGAATGACTGCACTGACGAACTCGTTCATCAAGTAGCCGTGAGAACCACCGTGCCCTCCGGCCGGGACACCCGGCGGCAGAGGCGGGCGTTTTAAATTGGGTAGCTTCGTTGACAACCCTTCGTATTTGCCGGCATACGAACCTTTCTGACCGCGAATCCGGCCAGCTTCAGCGCCGAAGCCCGGTGTATCCCAACTGACCACCATTCTGGCCGCGCCTCCTTCATTGGTCCGAAACAGAGCGATCTCGGTGCCGAAAGGATTTCGGTATGGGTTGTTCTTTGGCTGGAGAAATCCAAGGATGCTCGGTTTTCCAGTGCAGGAGACTTCGGTAAAATTGCTGCCGGTCACCCCCACATAATAGGCGTTCGAGTGCGTTGGATACCATTGTGGAGGCAACCCTACTCGCCAGCCTTTATACGAATCCAGTGGTTTATCATGGTAATGGAAATACTCGCCTTCCGCATAAATCAGGCTGCCCAGCGCGCCTGCCTGGTAAAGCTGGCGCATGGCATAGAGATCTTCGTGAAAACAAGAGGTTTCGAACATCATGTAACGCAGGCCGCTTGCTTTGACCGCCTCAAAAAGTTCATGGGCCTGGTCCATCGAGCCGAACACGGCAGGCACAGCTGAGGCCACGTGTTTGCCGTGTTTCAGGACCTCCATGCAGTGCCGCGGGTGACTGGGGGCATCCGTGGCCACAAACACGGCCTCGATTTTACCGTCCTTTACCATTTCCTCGAGCGAGGTATAGGTCTTGGCGCATCCGCAGGCTTTTGCCAGGCCCGCGCAGCGATCGGGGAACAGGTCGCTTACGGCAACGACCTCCACATTGGGATGGTTCTGGAAGCCAAACTCCGCGCCAAACTTGCAAAAGCCGTAGCCGACGATTCCGACGCGCAATTTGCGATCGGAGAAGGGCTGCCAGCCGTTGGACATTTCCGGGTCTTCGGGGGCTCGCTCAAAACCCTGAATCGGCTTCTGCTGGGCCCGGGCGAGGGAAAGCGTGCCAATAGCGCAGGCGCTCAGACTGAACGAGCGCAGGAATGAGCGGCGTGTGGAGGGGCGAGGGGCAAGGGTCGGGAGGCGGTCGTGAATCATTCCAGCCTTTTAAGGGCAAGAGCACTTGCGGTCAAGGATGGTTTTAGCGCCTTGCGCGGATATGTCCGCGCTTTGGGATGCGCGACACGTTGCGCATCCCAAAGCGGCGACATGTCGCCGCACTCCAGGAAATCCGTGTCAATTCGTGGTTTTAACTTGATCTCCCGCCCGAATGCTCCTAAATGAAGCAAAAAAAGGGCTTTACTTGCGCAGTGGCTTGTGATACAAGCTCTCGCTATGGCTGTCGTGGCAACTGATGTGGAATATATAGTCTGGGGGATTGACCAGACGGCTTATGGGCCGGTGGAGCTTCCCACACTCGTTGGCTGGGTCAGGGACGAGCGAGTGACCGCGGATACATGGATTTTCGCGGCCAAAACCAACACTTGGCAGAGGGCAACCGAAGTGCCCGAGCTGCGGATGTTTTTCTCCCGCAAATCCTCCGGCGCCTCTTCTAATGGCCCGACGCTTGGCGTCGAGGCGCGAGCATTGAGGCGAATTAAAATCCTGGGGGCAATGAGCGATGAGCAGCTTGAGCGGTTCGGGCAATTTGTGGAAATGACCAAAGCGCCGCAGTGGTCCGTAATCGTGAAGCAAGGAGACCCCGGAGATACGATGTATCTCATCCTGGAGGGTGAATTGCGGGTGCGGATCAACGTTATGGGCAAGGAAACGATTCTTGCCACGCTCGGTGTCGGCGAGTTCTTCGGCGATATTTCACTTTTTGACGAAGGCCCGCGCTCGGCAGATGTGGTCGCCAATTCAGACAGCGTTCTGGCGAAACTCTCGGCGGGGGCTTTCGATAAGCTGGCCAAAGAAGCGCCAGACCTCGCGACGCCACTGTTAAGGGCCATTGGTCGAACGATGAGCGCCCGGATCCGGGCGGATAATAAGCGAACGGCGGGAGCGGCGGCGCGCAGCGTAGGGTGATAGGAGCGCGCGGACGGCCACGCTCTGCGCGCCTGGTCTTAATCTTAATCTTAATCTATTCGTGCCGAGGGGAAGATTAAGATTATGAGAAAGATTAAGACTAAGAATTGAAACACGCGGACGAGGCCGTCCGCCCCTCCTCAATCGCACGGCACCGTGCGGTCGGCGGCCCACTCGCGGAGGTCGGCAATTTTCTCAGCAAACAGCGCCGAAAGTGGCCGCGTTTGTTTAATCTCAGCCAGGAGGTCCTGCTGTGACGCGGAGCGGCCCTGCGAATGAGCGGTGTACATGGCTGAAACGATGGCTTGTTCAATCTCTGCTCCCGAGAACCCATCCGTCGCGCTGGCCAGTTCGTCCAAATTGAACGAAGCAACGTTCAAGGCGCGTTTCCGCAGATGGATGGTGAGTATCTCACGGCGGTTTTGAGTCGAAGGAAGATCTACGAAAAACACCTCATCAAATCTGCCCTTGCGGGCCATTTCAGGAGGCAGGCGAAGAATGTCATTGGCCGTGGCCACCACGAATACCGGCTTTTCACGCTCTGACATCCAGGTCAACACCGTCCCCAGTACGCGGCGGGACAAACCGTCGTCCTCGTCGCCTGTTGCCAGGCCCTTTTCGATTTCGTCGAGCCAGAGTACGCAAGGAGCCATGACTTGCGCTGTCTCGAGCGCTTTGCGCAAATTGCTTTCCGTTTCGCCATAGTACTTGCTGTAGAGCGCGCCAAAATCCAGACGCAGCAAGGGCACGCCAAAAATGCCCGCGGCGGCTTTGGCGGCCAGGCTCTTGCCGCAGCCCTGCACGCCAAGCAGGAGCACGCCCCGCGGCGGATCGAGATTTTCAGGCGCGCCCTCGCAGAAGAAACTTCTGCGCACTTCCAGCCAGTTGCGCAGACGCTGCATCCCGCCAATTTCGGCGAATTGTGCCGTTTCGTACTCGAAAGAAAGCGGCGAGTCGCGTCCCAGCAACTCATACTTGGCTTTCATGACTTCCGGCATGTTGGATTCCGAGATCGCGCCGTTATCGTTGATGGCCTTGCGCGCGAGACGCCGGGCATCGGTTGCAGTGAGGCCCGCCAGATTGCGCACCAGCAAATCCAGGGCTTTGTTGGTGGTCTGTACCTCGCGCCGTCCATTCTCGGCGCCCCACTCACCCGCGACCTCGCAAACAATTCCGCGCAACTCCTGCGGCGTGGGCAGCGGGAGCCGAAAATAAGCTGTGAACGACCGTAACTCCTGCGGGATGGACAGAACCGAATCCACCAGCACTACGGTCGAGAAGTGCTGCGGATAGGCCAGCGCAATGTCCTTGAGAAAGCGGACGTGGACGTTGTCATTCAGGTAGATGTGAAAGTCGAGCAGCACGAAGAGGCAATAGGACGAATCGCTTTTGATGAAACTGAGGACTTCCTGGGATTTCACGACCGACTTCGATGGTTGATCGCAGGGATTAAACGCCACGAGCCCCTCGGTGACACTCCAACGATAGGCTTTGAGTTGCAACTGATCGCCGATCTGCCGCACCATGCGCACAATCTGCGGCTCCTCGTTGCTTTCCACAGCAACAAGCGGTGTGCGGGAACGAATGATAGCGGTGAGATCGCGAAGAGGGCTCTCCGTGTTCACCGCTCGGGCCTGAGGAATACTTGCCTGTTGAAAAGTCACGTTTGCAATCATCAAGAGTAACTTAGCCGCGGACCCCGGTCCAATGCCACTAGCCTCATCCCGGAGGGATGTCTGAACATAGCCCAACGCTTCAGCGTTGGGTGGCGCGTCCTACGCACCGTCTAAGTCCCGAAGGGACGGTCGAACTTCGGCCTGTGTTCGGTCGTCCCTTCGGCACTGTTACCAGTTTGGCGATTTTACCCAGCGCTGAAGCTGAAGCATTGGGCAATTATCGCACCGTCCCTCCGGGACGCACCTCGCTGGCTTCACGGTCCACCGGTCCTTTGGCAAGGCGCCTGGGGTCCATACCTGACATGGAATGTGGATTCGATGATTTCGACAAGGCCATCGGCGTGCTAGTTTGTTAGCAAGGAGGATGGAGATGAGTTCAGGTTATTTCAAGCTTCTGACGGCAAGTGTTCTGGGCACCGTTCTAATGAGCGGTTGTGCTGCGCATCACGAACACGTCGTAGTAGCTCCTTCGGGTGCAGTAATTGTCACGGAAAGGCCGCCGCCTGCGCAGCACGAGGTCAGGCCGGTAGCGCCAGGGCCCAACTATTTTTGGGTGCATGGCTACTGGAGTTATCATAATGCGCGCTGGCTCTGGGTTCCTGGGCAATGGGAGGCGCGGCCACGCCCAGGCGTGGCCTGGGTGTCTGGGCACTGGAGCCGGACCGAGGGCGGTTGGTTCTGGACTCCGGGGCATTGGGACTAGGTTCAAAGTTCAAGATTCAAAGTTCAAAGTTCCGGGAGCGCTGGCGCCTCGCCGGCGAGGAACAACAAAGACCCAACGGAACGACAAACGAATGGGGACAAACGAATATTTAACAGACACATTACTCATTCGTTTGTCCCCATTCGTTTGTCCCTCTTTCTTGTTCTTTTATTCTTTCACGCCGGCCAGACGCTGGCGCTCCCAGGTCTAAGCCACCGACAAAAACCGCATCAAACTATCCCCATGTTTGAGCAGCTTTTTTTCCATCCAGGGCCGAGGAATGGAAAGCATGTCGCGCTTTGAATGGCCGAGCACGAAGAGGCCACCCGCGTTAATTACTTTGGGCAGGTTTGGATCATCTAGAAGCTGTTGAGCAAATGATGTTGAGCGCCGGCCAATATTCTTTTCGCCATAGGGCGGATCAGCCAGCACCAGGTTGAATTTTGTACTGGCCTCGGCCAGTTGAATCAGAGCGGCAAAAACATCCTGAACTCGGACCTGCAACTGCTGGGGCACGAACCCCGCAATTTGAAAATTTTGTCGAAGGAGTTCTGCGTACCTTGCGGATTTTTCGACGCAGACCGTAGAAGCGGCGCCGCGGCTTAGACATTCCAGGCTCAAAGCCCCGGTGCCGGCGAAGAGTTCCAGCACCTGTGCACTCTCGACGCGCGAACCTAAACTGTTAAAAACCGCCTGCTTTACGAGGTCGGGAGTAGGCCGGACTTCCAGGCCTTTTGGGGCCTTGAGAATTCGCCGCGCAGCGGTGCCACCAGTAATGCGCATGAGAGACCACTGACCACTGACTCAGACCACTGACCGGCAACAAAGACAAGGGTGCGCGCCAACCCAAATCATTAGCGCAGATTAGCGATTATTACCGGTTTAGAATTCCGCTTAGTGCGTATCGAAAATGCGGAATCGGGAACCGGGGACCATCGGAAAGATGTCGCCACCCGCGAAACCCAGGTTCGTATCGGTCGAGAACATCGAATCTTCCAAGAGGCCGGGCTGGTAGTTATCCGGATAGACCGGCCCAGGGGAGAAGGTGTCCGTGCAGACGGGGTCATAGCCGCGCCCAGGGTTAGGAATCGGGAAAGTTACCACTTCGTAAATGCCGATGCCCGTTCGGCCCAATGTTCTGTTGAGGCCTTTCACGAAGCCGGTGAAGTAGGCATAGTCGGGCCCTTCGAACAGTGCGCTTTGTTCCATTGTGCGCCGGAATTCACCGCCGCGCACGATTTCGAAGGTGTTGGCCATGCCGCGGCCGAATTTGCGTTCAGGACCGGCACAGCCGGCGCACAACAGTCCCGCAACAGCGGCAACTGCAAGGAGGGAGGATGTCTTACGACGCATCATAAACTGGTCATGGGTTGGACCTGGCGACGCGCCAGCGATTCTGCACCGGATACCGATCCAGCGCAGCGGCGGGTCCTCAGGTCAGACACAGATTTCATCTGGTTTTAGAATACTACGCTGTCCCACGGGGTCTTGTAAAGGAAAGTCGAAGATTTTCTTTCCGGCGAAGAACAGGGGCTTAAGCACCCAAGCGTAGCGCAGGTTTCTAACCCAATGCCGTTAACTTCTGAGTCTTGGAATCCCGTAGGGATGACAGACAATGGCCCAGCGTTTCAACGCTGGGATCGTGGTCGCAAGTTGAATGAGTCCCCTATTCAATCTGGCGTTATCCCATGGCCTGTGCCGCGCGCCAGACAAGGTGTTCAGTCCAGGGATGATCCCAGGCGCGTTCGGTCATGCGTTGGAGCTTCCGCAATGCCTGCTGAGGCTTGCCCTTCTGCAATCGCATCTCGGCGCCCTCCAGGCGCACGGCGTCTTTGATTCGGAGCTTCTTTTTCTGCTTCATGTTCTGGCGAGTACTAATAGCCGCCGCAGTGGAGGAGGTGAATGGGGTGAAACCCGCCCAGGAATGCAGACCACCACTGACCACTGACCACAGACCATAGACTCCGGACTACGGACCTCAGACCACGGACCATGGACCACTGACCCGCTACTAATCGCCGATCGGAGCTTGCAAGGGGCGCACGTGAAATGGAACACTGCCAACGTGAAAATACGAGTTTGGATCACTACATTCTTGGGGCTGGGTTTAATCGCTTCAGGTTCCGCGCAACCGGCGGCCCGGCCTGGGAGCCCGAGCGGCCGATTCGATCACGGGCCCAAGCTGGGCACTCCGGCTCCTGATTTTGAGCTGAGCGAAACGGACGGGAAGCTGTTTCGGGCTTCGGTGCTTTGGTCAAATAAGCCGACCGTAATTATGACCGGCAGCTACACTTGCCCGGTTTTCCGCGGCAAGGCGGACGCATTTCAGCGCCTTGCCTCAGATTTTGGCAGGGAGGTCAATTTCGTCATCGTTTACACGCTAACCGTGCCCGTAGTTCGATCCGCTTTGATTTCACCACCAAAGGGAAACCTGAGATGACCGATCATCAGCCATCGTCACGACGTTTTAACGTTCTAACGTGTTCACCCAATTAACTTTATTTAACTTAATTAACCTATTTAACCTCTTTGAAAGGCAATGTTCCTCGCCACGATCAACAAACCCAAACGGCTGCTCCTGTTGAGTTACATTGGCAATGTGATCGCACCGGAATTGGAGCAGGGCCTGGCGGAAGGAGTCCCGTTGCTGGATGATTTAGGCTCCGGGTTTCGCGTTTTGGCGGACTTCAGCCAACTGGATTCGATGGGGGTGAACTGCGCCCCCTTAATCGGCAAACTGATGGAGTTGGCTGAATCGAAAGGGGTGAGTCTGATCGTCAGAGTCATACCCCACCCGCGCAAAGACATCGGCCTCAATATCCTGTCGTTGTTTCATTACCGGCAACAGCCTCAGACAGTCACCTGTGAAAGCATGGCGGAGGCTGCCAGGGCTTTGGGTATATGACGCAAACGTTGATTTTACAGAAGGAAACAAAGGAAACGAAGACATCAAAGACTCGCGCAATGCCGCTAGGCCTGATGACCTACTTCCTTCGTTTCCTTCGTTAGCTTCTGTAAAAGTTTTTTATGACCGAATCGCTTTCAAAGCCGGTGCTGGCAATCGCTCTTCTTTGTTTGCGTTCGCATGTTGTCGCGCAGTCCTTGCGGATTGTCAGCCGATCCGTTTCCAGCAACCAGCCGGCGTTTTACGGAGCCATCTCCGTGGAATCCAAAGGGATTCGGTTGCTTGGAAAGGGCCAGTCGTCGGACAACAATGGACGCTCTTGGTCGCCCAATGGGTCGAAGCAGGAGCTAAGCAGCGGCTTGCCTTATGGATACCGGCGCGAGCCGGTGTCATCTACTTGTGATCCGCGCACAGGTTGGCTGCTGACTGTGATCAACGCACTTGACACGCCAGGATTGGATCCAAAGGTGAGCGAGCCTCCACTGGCCCAAAGGAATTATTACCTGCGCTATCGAATCTCGAGGGATGGCGGGCGAACCTGGAACCCCGATGAACCAATCATCCAGAGCGGCTCTTTCGATGTGAGGCATCCAGTCGAGGGCGTCTGGCTTGGAACCAACGCGGTTTACCTGGGCGACGTCGGCTGCGTTCCCCTCGTCACCTCGGCGGGCAACATCCTCGTTGCGGCTCAAACCACGCCCCTTGGGCCGGATGGGCGGCTCTATAACCCGACTGGCGGGCACACCTACACAGACGTTCTGGTGCTTATGGGAAGATGGAGGCCTGGCTCCGGAAGCCGATGGCCGGAGTCCGATCCAATCGAATGGTTCGCGGCGATGCGACTGCGCGGCGACCCTGCCCGCACCACACGTGGCCTGATCGAGCCTGCCCTGGCCGAATTTCCGGATCACCGGATTCTGATGGTCATGCGGGGGAGCAACGGCGGCAAGGCCGACCCGCAGTGCCAGCTTCCCAGCCATAAATGGTTCTCGGTATCCGAGGACGGCGGCAGCACCTGGAGCAAACCTGAACCGTGGGGTTACGACGACGTCACACCGTTCTTCTCGCCCAGTAGTATGTCTGTCCTTTTCCGCCATTCCACCGGGCGGGTCTTCTGGGCAGGAAACCTCACTTCCACAAATTGCCTCGGCGATCTGCCGCGCTGGCCGCTCGTGATCGGCGAAGTGGACCCAGTCAGCTTGCGTCTGCTGCGCAAAACAATTCTTATCCTCGACAAACCGGAACCGGCAGACTCGGCCCAGGGGCGGCTCGACATCTCGCATGTCACCATGCTCGAAGACCGGCAAACGGGCGAAATCATCGTTATTTATCCTCGGGCTCATAACCAGTACCGGACCCGCGAGTGGGTTGCCGTCAGGGCCACTTTCCCGCGCGATGCTGGTTCGCAAGAAAGCACTCGCCCTCGCAGGTAGCGCCTTGCGCATCGGGCCCGTGTCAATCATAATATGCCCCATTCATGAAACCCAGTTTCTATCTCCCATACTGTTCCGCCTTGCTCGCCCTGACAGCCAGTGTTCGCTCGAGTCTGGCCCAACCAACCCTCGGTATTGCGGCTGCGGGAAAACAATCGGTGCTTTATTACGCCACCTCGCCGACAAACTACATATTGCAGAGCGCCACCAATTTGGTGTCGCCGAACTGGGTGACGGCTACGGACGCGGTGACGGTAGCGGCAGTCACGGTGAGTAACAATTCGCCCGCGAAATTCTATCGCCTGTTCCATACTAATCCGCCTGCAGGAATGGTCTTGATTCCGCCCGGTTGGTTTACGATAGGCAACTCGATTGGCGACGGCGATATCACTGATGCGATTCCCACAAATGTTTATGTATCGGCATTTTTTATGGACGCGAACCTGGTGACATTGAGCCAGTGGCAGTCGGTTTATGCTTACGCCACGGGCATTGGTTACTCGTTTGCGAACGCGGGCGCGGGCAACGCCACGAATCATCCGGTGCAGACGGTGGATTGGTTTGATTGTGTGAAATGGTGCAATGCGCGCTCGCAACAGGCGGGGCTGACACCGGTTTATTATACCGACGCCGCTTTGACGCAGGTCTATACGAACGGGGATAGCGGCACGACCGTATACGCAAATTGGCTGACCAGCGGGTATCGCTTGCCCACCGAAGCCGAGTGGGAAAAGGCGGCGCGAGGCGGCCTGACCGGGCGGCGCTTTCCATGGGGAGATTTGATAGCCGGGGGCAAGGCGAATTATACTGGAGCGACCAACACCTACAGCTACGATCTGGGGCCGAGCGGCACAAATTCATTGGGTTTGATTGGCGGCTATCCTTACACGACACCGGTTGGTTTTTTCCAGGAGAATGGATATGGATTGTTCGACATGGCAGGCAATGTGTTCGAATGGTGCTGGGACTGGTATGGCGGCGCGCCTTTTCAGCCTGGGAGCCCGTATTTGGGAGGCAATGATCCTCACGGCCCAGGTCAGACCGTGAACCGACGGGTTGAGCGGGGTGGTTCCTGGGGTTTCGGGGGAGCGGGCGCGGCGAGATGCGCGGCGCGCAACTTTTTCAATCCGGCCAGCGCCGCAAACACCATCGGCTTCCGTTGTGTGCGAGGGCTGTAGAACCGTGCAGGAGCGCGGCATTTATGCCGCTTCAATGTCCGTCGCGCGACAATCGGACTCTTAATCCGGGCGCTTCCGTGCGTTCGGGGCGTGAAGCGGCATAAATGCCGCGCTCCGCCCCCTGGCCCCACCGCAGCAAGGCTGGTGGCGAAATCAATAAGTACCCTTTATTGGGTTATGATGCGGAAGAATTTGGATTTGGCGGTGCCAGGGGCGACGTTGAAGCTAAAGGATCCGGTAAGGGCAGTGTTGGTCTGCTCGGAGGTCCACTGCGGATAAGGCGTAAAGATATTGGTCGAAGAGATCAGCACGAAGGGGTGGCTGGCGGGGCCGACACCGGACACAACGACCGGATTGCCGTACGCGATGTGAGTGATGGTGGCCGGGGTGGCGGGTGTCCCGAGGGTCAGTTGATAAGCGGACAGGCCGTTTTGACTGTCGAGCACAAACACCTTGCTGCCGTCCGGGGTGAAGGCGACGGCGCCGGAACCGTTTGGATTAACATTGCTGCTGGTGGTGTTGCGAGAACTGAGGGGCGTGTTGGTGCCGCTGGTGGACAAAGAAGCGATGTTGAACAAGTTCACCGTATGAGTGGTGCCAGCGGTGGCGCTGGTGGCCAAACCGACGATGTGCCCGTTGAGCAAGTCCACGCCCAGCGGTCCGAAAGAGCCTGTCGGCGCAGCCCAGGTGTAGGCCGCCAGGGCGCTGCCGGAGCTGGCGTTGGTATTAAAGGACACGTAGCGCAACACGCCGCCGGGGTAGCCGTCGGCATAAAAGGTGTTGTTGCTGCCGAAGCCAATTCCGGCATAGAGGTCGCTGTTAACACCAATAATTGACATGGGTTTGTCAGTGAAGTTGATCCCATCGCTGGTGAGGAACAATACAGCCAGGGCGGTCGCTCCACTGCTTGCTCCGGCAATGATCTGCGTATTCGGACCGGCGCCACGCACCCGGAAATCCAAGCCCAGCGCAAAATTGAAATGGCCAGTAGGCTCGCTATAGGCTACCGACACGGGTGAAGTTTCACTCGCCCAACGATAAATTTGGTAGTTGTAGCCGGACGCGGCTAACTTGCGGTCGGCAGCGTAAATGGCGCCGTCGTCGGCGACACCCAGCGAGTAACCCGGATTGGCCAGGTTGGAAGCAGGGGCAAAGACGTTCACGCCGGCCGAGTTGGTTTGGGCTAATTGGCCGACGTCCGCGGCAGTCAGCGCATCCAGAATGAAGAATCCGCGCAAACCCGTGATGTTGGTAATCGAGCCCACGACCAGATGGCCCGTCTGCGGAATGTATGCCATGCCCGCCTCCATGTTGGTGGGGTTTGACGCGCTGACGTCGGTGGTCAGGTAAGCGCGAAAGCCCGGCGGAATGTTCCAGACCGGCAGGAGGCTCTGTGTGCCGTAGATGATGAACTGGAAGGAGTTGGTGTGGTAATTGCCAGAGGTATCGGCCCAGGTCAGTTGCACGTTATTAACGGTGTCGGTGGATTGTTGGAAGGGGTACGGAACATAGCTGACGACGATGTTTGTGCCGTTGGGCTGGGTCACAGTCGGAGACACAATGTTTGTGCCGTTAATGATCATCTGGATCGAGCCGAGTTGGATGGCCGGGGTCCCGTTGACCAGCGTGAAGGCGATTGGGTTGGTGGCGGAAAGGGAGTAACCCGCTGTAAATCCTGGTGAACTTTCAGGAAAGGCCCATTGCACGTAAGGCTGCGTGTCTGTGGCAGTGCTGTAGCCCCGGAGAGATGCGGTTGTATTCGTATCGTTGACGAGGATTTTCTGGCCCGAGAGCGCCACCGAGAACAATTCAAGGCTCGCCGTTGCGAATCCCTGGTAATAGACCAGCCGGAATGGGTAATAGCCGGTTTGAGTGATCACGAAGCCGCCGGTCGTGTCAGCGGCTGTGCGAGTGCCGTCGAAATACGCAACGACAAACGGGAACTGGTCCAGTGGATTGGGAGCGCTGCCCAGGCGGAAGCCGTCATCGCTGTTGACGCCCAGAACGTAGTAGCCGGCGGGCAAGTAGAGGTATGTGATCGCTTGCTGCGCAAACGCAATGGTGCTGCTGCTCGGGCCGGGAATGCCCGGAAAGGCGCTATCGCCAGAAAAGTCACCGGCAGTGGCGGGAGCCGCAATATTGTAGTTGATCACATTGGCCTGCGGGAAGTTGAAAGTGCCATCGGTATTGGTGGCTGCCTTGTTGGGAAGCAGGTTGCCGGCGGCATCGGTTAATCGCCCGGCCAGCATGGTTTCTGCGTTGGCGATATTGAACGGAATCGGTTGATCGGTCTGGAACACCTTCTGCGCAAAGCCGGGCTTGGTGAGGTTGACTGCGCCGGCACTCACAGCATAACTAGTGGGGATGGTTGGGTAAGTGACGACGCTGAACGTGAACTGGTTTGTCTGGCTGACCGGCGAAACCTCGTTATCGGCGAACCAGACGGTCCCCGTGTTTGCCGACCCGGAAGCCCAGATGGAGCTGTAAAGAATGGTGGTTAGGCCGCCAGCCTGAGTGACGGCCGGGGTTACAGTGGCGCCGTTGATCGTTAGGCGAATCGTGTTCGTGTTGACGTTCACGCCGATGCCGTCCTGCATCTGAACGCGGACCGGCTGATCGGGCCGGTTGCCGGCGCCGCCAGGCCAGAAGCCCAGGAAATACGGCAACGTCCGGGTGGCGCTGCTGTAAGCCTGGATGTACCCTGGCGTGGCGGTGTCGTTAATAAGGATTTTTTGGCCCGCGGGAGTCACCGAGAACCATTCAAGGCTGGCGGCACTTGTGCCCTGGAAATAAACCAGCCGGAACGGATAATAGCCGGTCTGCGCGACAACGAAGGAGAAAGTCGTATCGGCTGCGCCCCGACCGGCGTCAAAAAGGCCCAAAGTTTTGTCGAGGCAGGAGAGCTTAAAGCCGTCGTCGCTGTTGACGCCGAAGGTGTAAGCGCCATTGGTCAAATAGAGCCAGGTAATGGCTTCCACCGCGAAATTAATCGTGCTGGCGTTGGTGCCGGGGATGGCGGGGAAAAGGACGTCACCGCAGAAATCGCCGGCGCAAGTCGGGGCGGAGATGTTGTAGTTGAGGACGTTGGTTTGGATAAAAGTCCAGGTGCCGTCGGTGTTGGTTGTGGCTGTATTGGGGAAGGGGAGTCCGTTGGCAGGGTTGATGAGAAAGCCGCCGAGGAGGTTTTCCGCATTGGCAATGCTGTTGACGGTGGCGGTGCCGCCCTGGAAAACGCGCTGGGTGAACCCAGGCTTCGAGGTGTCGGCAGTGGCCGCGTAGGTGCCGGGAATAGTGAGGTAGTTGGCTACGACGAAACTGAAATTGGTGGTGAAGGAGTTGGGGGTAGGGGTATTGTTGTCGGAGAAGGTAATGACGACCGTGTTCGAGGACCCTGGCGCTAAGGATGGAGGAACCTGGTATTGGACAGTGGTCACTGCATAGACGTCGGCAGCATTATTGGTCTGAGTAATCCTGGGTGTGACGAGGGTGCCATTCAGCCGCATTTGAATGGTGTTGGTGTTCACCTGCGTGGAGTAACCATTCCACATCTGAGCGATGAGGAGCGGGTCAGGCCGGATGTTGGTGTTTGTGGGAGAAAATGAGGCGGGTCTGAACTGCGGGTTGGCGACAGGCGTGGTGGTGAGGCCCAGGTTATCCACGATGCAATACTCGTTTGCGCCGCCCGTGCGCGAGCCAAGGCCGAATCGGCCAGTCGTCGGCAGGAAACCCGTTGGCTGCCCTGAATAGACCTGTGTGCCGTTGTAGTTCAAATCGAGGGTGCCGCCCGCGTGGAGCAGAATTGCGACGCTGGCCACGTAGGAAGGGCTTACTGCGGTGTTCTGCGGCCAAAGCGCGGCTTGGACCGTGGTGGTGGCGACCTCCGCCCCATTCCATTTGAGATCAATGCCTATGTTATCCGCGCCACCGTTGCTAAAAGTGTCGAATTCGACAGTCAGCCCGTTGCCGGCGCCCTCTTCGTTCACCGTGCCGTTTGGCAGATTGGTGGCGAAGTTCAGGCTGAACCCGTCGGCCGGCGACGCCGTGCTGCCACCGCCGAGGAGGAGGTTGAAATAGGCAGCGAAGCCGCCAATCTGCGCGCCAGCGTCCAAATCGCTGATGACAAATCCGGACGTCTGGTTGTTCAGATTGGAGGTCATCAGCAGAAAACTGCCACTGCCGGTTGCGAAGTTGGGTTTTATCGCCGCAGTGCCATAAGCGGTGGTGCCCGCCGGCAGGCCCGAATCGAAAGAGTTAGTAAATGTGCCCGCCGAAGCGGAGAGTGCTGTGGAGACGGAGACAACCAGAGGCAAGGTCCTGAATTTCATAGGGATGTGTATCCCGTAGTTATACGCTGTTGAGTTGATGGGTCAATACTTTTTGTAACAAAACAGAAGAAACCAAACACGACCCAGCGTTTGTGAAGTCTAAAACCCAGAAGCGAGCGGTGGTTCGCTAGAGCGCCGTGGTTGCCCTTATCGTCTTACTTGCCTTTGAGTCCGTCCCGAAAAGCGATGGATTCCAATTCGACGCGCACGGCATCCTCGATTGGAATCACAGGGCGCGCCTCAAATACGAACGCGGGCAGCATCGAGCAGAACTTGTGAACGGCGGTGGGATCATCACAATCCAGCAGCATATAGCCACCCCAGTCGCCCACTCGAATGACGAACAACTCGATCTTAAAATTCGCGGGGGCCTTCCATTGCGTGAAAACCTCCAGAATCCGTTTCTGGGCGTTCTCGTATTCTATCGGTGAGCCTTGCGGGCGTTCGGACCAGGTGAGCATGTATTTCATAGGTGGATTGTGTCTGATGTGTGGCGTTTCTGAGAAGTGGTGCCCGCGACAGGACTTGAACCTGTACGATGTTACTCACTAGAACCTGAATCTAGCGCGTCTGCCAA
>PSRM01000144.1 GCA_003176045.1 Verrucomicrobiota bacterium
TGCCTGAGTAACTGTAGGCGTCCATTTGACTATTAAAGCTCGTGTTGGTCGCAACGTTTTGCCCGCACACAATAACTTTGCTGGCGCATCCGCCACCAGTCACAGACTGAAGGCTGAGGTTGTAGGTGGCAGCGATATTGTAACCTGACGCATGAACCAGGATTGTGTAAGTACCCGTGTTGGAGAGCGTCAGAGAGGTCGCGTTGCCCCCGCAGTAGGCCGAGACCGTTGCCACGAGCTGGCCGCTTGGATTGTAGTAGATGTCCGCTGTCCCGCTCGCCTGAAAGTTGACGTTGCAGTAACTCCACCAAAACCCAACCGACAACATTTGGCCCGCGGCGCCGCTGAAGCTGAATTGGTCAACTTGGCCCGAATTCGTCGTGGTGTTTGAGACAGTTTGTCCGCAGGAGATGGTGCCGTTAAGTCCGGCCAGGCCCATTTGTGGAATCAGGATTAGCCCGACAAGGGCCGTCAGATAAGCAAGAGGGAATTTGGGTTTGTTGAGAATCGATTCTGCTTTCATATTATTTGGGTCTGTGTTCAAGGTCATTTCAACGGGAACTTTCAGCACATCTTCGACTGTCATTTCTTCTTGAGGCGGTTTGAGCCTTCACCTGAGTCAGAGGAAAAACCGCTAAAAGGTTGCAAGAAATCTGGCAGTGGTGTGGTGCGACCTCCTTCGTGAGCGCATCGCCAACCTAAGTAGACCAGGACGAAATCCTAGGGGGAGGCATTCGAGCCGGCTTTCGAGACTGCCGGTGAGGGCAGTTTTCCATCCGCCCGATGGTCGCCGGGCTGAAAAGCCCGGCGCACCGGCAGCCTGGAAAGGCTGCCCTACGTCACGGTAAACATGCGCAGGGCGACTAAGGCGTTCCGGATGCTGCCTTCTGCCGGGAAAGGATGTCGTCCAGGCGCGCAACAGCCCTCGCGATATCCCTGCCCTGGTCGCCGGGCATGTCTCTCAAGAGGGCCAGTGATTCGCGCTCAGCGGCCTCGGCCTCGGCGAGTTTGCCTGCATCAGTCAGCACGTGCGCCAGACCATCGAGGGATTGGGCGACATCAATGTGCGGATGTTCAGCCCAGCGATGTTGGCGGATGGCCAGCGCCTCGCGATACATGATCTCGGCCTCAGTCAACCGGCCCTGGGCGTGTAATGCGCGGGCCAAATTAAAGAGCGACAACGCGGTATAAAGGTGCTGGCTGCCTAAACGGGCCAGCCGAATAGCGACGCATTCCTGGTGAATGGCAGCGGCTTCATCGGCGCAGCCCTTTGCAGCCAGCAGCTCGCCCAGGTTGTTGAGCCAGATCGCAAGGTCCGGGTGCTGGTTGTCCAGGACCTTTCGACCAAGCGCGACAGCCTGCCAATAAACTTCCTCGGCTTCGTCGCGTCTGCCCTGGTCCTGCAACGAGTTTCCGAGATTGCTCAAATCTTTCGCAATGGTGGGGTGATCGCTGCCCAGGAGCTTGAGGTCCAGCGCCAGGGTCTGGCGAAACAAAGATTCTGCTTCAGCGGGTTTTCCCCGGGTCGCCGCAAGAATTGCCAGGTTGGCCGTTATGGCACCTACCTGAGCGCTTCCGTGGCCCAGCGTCTTTTTTGAGATAGAGAGAGCCTCGAGATAGGCGGCCTCAGCTTCGGCCAGCCGGTTGAGCCGCCAGAGCAGATTCCCCAGGTTGCTTAGGTTCTTTGCGAGCTCGGCGTTCTCGGCACCTTGCAGTTTATGGCGTAGCGCCAGGCCTTCACGATAGACCGGCTCGGCTTCGGCCAGTTTCCCCTCTCGTTCCAGCGCCACGCCCAGCGAGTTGAGCGACGCGGCTACTTTGAGGTCGTCCTCAGCGCCGCCTAAAGCGGCCCTTCTGCGATCGATGGCCTGGCGCTGCATCAGCTCTGCCCCCGGATAATTGCCCAAATCCTCATTAACCTGGCCCAGGATGCTCCGCAGATCGGCCTCGACCTCCGGTTGATTGGTCAACTCGGGCCCCAACCGTGCCGCGGTTCGGTCGAGAATGTCGCGCAGCATAGCTGTATCACGGCCTTTTGCCGCGGATGGCCCCACCCCGTTGAGCATTTCCTTCAAAAACTGCGCCACTTGCTTGCTCTTCTCAGCCTCAGTCTGGGCTTTCTTCTGGTTGGCCTCAGCCCTCTTGCGCAGGTCCACCTCTCTGCGTTGCGATTCCTGCGCCTGCGCGCGCAAACGGCTCTGCTCGCGCTCAGCAGCATCCGCTCGCTGCCGCGCGGCTCGCTCTCTGAATAGGAGCCAGGTCGAAACCCCCAGACCGAGGACCAGAGCCACAAACACCGCCCCGGCTGCACAAACCGCCAGCTTGTTGCGCTGCAGGAGTTTTTGCAGCCGATAAAGCTTGCTGGGCGGTCGCGCGGCCACTTCCTCGTTGTCCAAATGGCGCCGGATGTCCGCTGCCAGAGCGATGGCTGTCTCATAGCGGCGCGTCCGATCCTTCTCCAATGCCTTCATCACGATCCAATCCAGGTCCCCTCGAATCGAGTGCAGCAGGGTTGGCGGTTGTGTGCGATGCCGCTGCGCCACCGACGTCAGGTCCCCGGCCGCCAAGCGCGCCAGGCGCGTCGAAGGCTTGGGCGGCTCCTCCTGGCAGATGCGCCGCCGTATCTCGCCCAGACCGGCCCGCAGCAACTCCTGCCGCTCAAAGGGCATGCGGCCCGTCAGCAATTCGTATAGCAAGACACCCAGTCCGTAGATGTCACTTCGCGTGTCAATGTCATCGCTGCCCGGCTCGACCTGCTCCGGACTCATGTAGGCCACCGTTCCAATGAACTGGCCCGCCCCGGTCAACTCCGTCTGCTCTTCTTCCTGCTGCGCTGCCTTGGCGATGCCGAAATCTATCACTTTGGGCACCGGCTGGCCTTCTTGAAGGCCAACCAGCACATTCGAAGGCTTGAGGTCGCGGTGGATGATGCCCTTAGTGTGCGCGTGCTGCACCGCCTTGCAGACTTGCGTGAATAGGTTCAGCCGTTCAACTGTCGAAAGCTGTTGTTGGTCGCAATAATCGGTGATCCGGGGGCCGGTCACCAACTCCATCACGAAATAAGGCCGGCCGGTCTGCGTGGCGCCTGCGTCCAGCACCCGTGCGATGTTGGGATGCTCCATCAGCGCCAGGGCGCGCCGCTCCAGATCGAAACGCGCGATCATGCGCGCGGTATCCAAGCCCACTTTGATTATCTTCAGGGCCACTTGGCGCGGTAGCGGCTCTTCCTGTTGCGCCCGGTACACCACGCCCCAGCCGCCCTCGCCTATCTTTTCGAGAAGCTTGTACGGGCCGATGCAATCGCCGGGCTTTTCGAGGATGACCGCTTCGGAGCCAGTCTCCGACAATTCCAACGCTCCCTGAAGCACGCATACAGGGCAGCCAGGCGCGGAGACATCGTCGGCCAGCGCCGTTCCGCAGCGCGCGCATTTTCTCATAATGATTACAGAGGAAAACGGAGCAAAAGGTCACTAGAAAAATCCAGACAATCGCAGCCTGAATCTGCGTTCGCAGTTGCAGGGCACACGTCTCCAGGCCCTTCAGGCCCTCAGCGCCTCGATTAGGCTCTCCAACTCGCGGTCAATTTCGGACGCCGTGGGCACCGTCTGGGCCACTACTTCCCGTGCTAATTGCCGGTAGCGCCGGCGCAACTGAAACACAGCCGCCCTTACCGAGGCCTCGCTCATCTTTAACTCGGCCGCAGCCGCCGCGTAAGTCGGCGCGTCTTCATCGCCACCCGCATAGATCTTCAATCGCTGGTATTGGTCGGACTTGCGCAGCCTGGTGTACTCGGCTTCAAGCCGCTTCTGCGCCTCATCCAGGACACTTAAGGCCCAGCGCCGATCGAACAACTTTTCCGGACTCTGCCCATCGGCTGGCTCACGCAGAAATCGATCTTCCAAACCAACCTCCTCGACCGAGATCGGCCGTTTGCCGCCCCCGCGCTTGACAGCCCTGGCTTTGTCCCATTCATCGGCCAGGAAATGATTCATTGCCGCCAGCAGAAAGCAACGGAATTTGCCCTTCTGGGGTGTCAGGTTTTCAAGGAAATTACGCGCCAATAGCCGCTCGAAAAAGCCCTGGGTCAGGTCTTGCGCGTCCTCAGGACTATAACCCCGCCGGCGCACATAAGCATAGAGCGGATACCAATACATGCGACACAACTCATTGAGCGCCGCATCGGCTGCCGGCGAGGCTGCCCCTGCTGCCGATAACACCAGGCCCCAATGCGTTGTCGTCACGAACCAGTCCTTCCGGCTCGCATTCGGTGGATCCTCGAGGGGCATCATGGGTGGTGAAAGGTTCAAGCTGATCTCAGAAAAACTCGTTCGTGAATCAGACTATGTCAGGACAATCCGCTGCCAGTGTCAAGCCCAATAGCTCTTCAATTTATCTTTTGGCCGCCAACAGTCATTGAAAAGAGCGCCGAACGCGGTTTGAGATTTGCTGTTTGGAATTCCTCTGCTGCTTGGCGTCTGGTGTTTGGTGTTTGTGAAGGTGCTTGGCGTTTGGTGTTTGCTGTTGGCCCGCCTGCCACTCATTGAGCCCTCGTTCATCGGTCGCTTTGGCCGCCGAAATCCCAAGCAACTCCATCGCTTCGCCAACCAGGTAAAGCGATCCGGTTATTACCACAAACGGATCAGTAGCAGCATCAGCCAACGCCGCCCTCAGTGACGGGCACGCCAGAACCTCGGCCCTCGGATTGGCTCGCCTGCAAGCACCAGCCAGCTTTTCAGGCGCCGCACTACGCTCGCTCTGAACCGTCACGAGCAGAATTCGCTTGGCCAGCGGTGCCAGAATCTTACACATGCCTGCCCAGTCTTTGTCTTCGAGAACACCTAAAATCAGAGTGACCCTTGGGACCTGGCGCCCGAGCCCAGACCACTGACTACTGACTACTGACCACTGACTACTGACCACTGACTGCTGACTGCTGACCACTGACCACGGACCACTGACCACTGACCTTAAAGCTACTCGCAAAACTTTGGCTCCGGCGATATTATGCGCTCCGTCCAAGAGTATTTTTTGCCCCTTAGGCTTGAGCACTAACTGCAAGCGGCCCGGCCAATGGACGCTTGAGAGTCCAGTTCGAATGGCTGTTGCCCCCACAGGAAGTTTAGATTCGAGCGCGCGTACGGTTGCTACCGCGACCGCTGCATTCAACTGCTGGTGTTTTCCCCAAAGCGATAGATTTTTTACAGGAGTAAACAGAGGGAACAGAGTTTTTTTCTCTGTTTTCTCTGTTTCCTCCTGTTCAAGTCTTTTTCTTCCTCCGCTGACCACAATCATAGGCGCGTGTTTCTGCCGTGCTGTGCGCTTGATCACCCGCAGGGCTTCCGGCGCATCGGTAGCGGTGATTACCGAAACGCCGGGTTTGATGATGCCCGCTTTTTCAGTCGCGATACTCTCCAGAGTTTTACCCAGCCACTTTTGATGGTCGTAATGGATATTCGTGATGATGCTTGCCAGCGGGGTCACGATATTGGTGGCATCAAGCCTGCCGCCCAAACCCGTTTCCCATATCACCAGATCGCATTTCTGTTCCTCGAAATACATCAGCCCCATTACCGTGACTACTTCGAAAAAAGTGGGATGTTCTGACGTTGGAAACCGCTTGAGCCAGGGCCGTAGCTTTCTGAGGAGGCGCACAACTTCGGCATCCGGGATGGGTTCGCGATTTACCTGAATGCGTTCGCTAAAAGACACCAGGTGCGGGGAAGTGAACAGTCCCACGCGCAAACCGGCCGCCCGATAAATACTCTCCAGCATCGCGCATGTTGAGCCCTTCCCGTTCGTGCCGGCCACATGGATGAACCGCAGCCTTTGATGCGGATTGCCCGCCATTTCCGCCAAGCGTAACGTATTGCGAAGCCCCAGCTTAGCTCCAAACCAGCGCAGTTTGTAAAGGAATTGGATGGCGTCCCGGTATGTCCTCCCGCCTTCCACTTTGTCTTTCACTTTGTCTTTCACTTTGTCGAATAAAATAGAATTCAAAGGGGCGTCTCATGCGGGCCTAAGGCGACATCCTGGGAATTGTGCTCACAAACACGCCCGGAGCGCTGAAAGCGCGATTCATTGGAACCAGGCTAGAGCGACCTGTGTGTCTGCTTCGGGATATCAGCGTAGGTCGTACAAGTACAAGAATGCTGCCCACCCGCTAGGCATCGGTTGAGGAGGCGCAGGCAGGTCAGCATATCGAACTGCCATTTCCACCATGAATTTCGCGTGTGAAAACGCCTCCAGCATAGGCCGCGTGTGGTGCTCCCATTGCTGATTGTGCTCGAACTGAAACTCTTTCCCAGTCCCTTCGCGAACAATTTGCTCGAACATTTTGTTCAGGCCTCTTTCTGGCAGCAAATGGCGTAAGAGCTTAACCGCCTGTTCTGTAGTGTTCTGGGCACTATAAACTTTGAAGCTGCAATGATAAAACCGATAGAAGTGATCTTCGTACGTCCAATGATCATTCATTATCTTGAGCATTTTCTCGAGTTCCCCCTTGTGCTGTTTCATGCGGACGAGTAGCAGCAATTCCAGTCGCCTCCGCTCCTCGATCGGCACCATCTCAGCTAAAGCCTGGTTGAGCCGCTCCTTCTGCTCAGGGGTAAGTGGTCGGTCCGGCAACAGCTCCGATAAATCATCAGCTTTCCTATCCGTGTCCATCTGTGTGCATCCGTGGTTGAAATCCAGATTTATTTTTTCTCGCCACGCGCCCGCGCCGCTGAGATAAAGCCCCTAAACAATGGATGAGGCTGGTGCGGCTTGCTGTGAAACTCGGGATGGAACTGGCTGCCGATGAAAAAGGGATGCTCGGGCAACTCGATGATCTCCACCAATTTCCCATCCGGCGTGAAGCCGCTGAAGGCCATGCCCGCTTTTGTAAATCGTTCGCGATAGGTATTGTTGAACTCATACCGATGCCGGTGCCGTTCGTTGACAACGAAGGCGCCGTACAGGCGCGCTGTCCGGGTCCCGACCACTAATTGACACGGCTGCGCGCCCAGGCGCATGGTGCCACCTTTTTTTGTGACTCGGGTCTGCTCGTCCAGCATCGCAATCACCGGGTGCGGCGTATTGGGATCGAACTCGGTTGAGTGCGCCTTGGGCAGCTTGAGCACGTTTCGAGCAAATTCGATGGTTGCGATTTGCATGCCTAGACAGAGGCCCAGATAGGGGATCTTCTTTTCGCGGGAATAGCGGGCTGCCTCAATCTTGCCCTCGATACCGCGCTCTCCGAAACCGCCGGGCACAAGGATGCCGGCCAACCCATCGAGGAGTTTCGCGGCCCCTTCGCGTTCAATGGCCTCTGCATCCACTTTTTGCGTCTCCACCCCGCAATCGTTGGCCGCTCCGGCATGGATGATCGCTTCATAGACCGATTTGTAAGCGTCCTGCAACTCGATGTATTTGCCCACTACCCCGATGCGCACCTGATGCTGGGGAGCGATGATTTTTCGCAGCACCTCTTGCCAATGAGCCATGTTGGCCGCCGGCACATCCAGGTGCAATTGATTGCAGACCAGGTCATCCATCCGCTCGCGTTGCAGCATCAAAGGCACTTCATAGATGCTGTGTTCGACGTCCCGTTCCTCGATAACCGCCTCGACGGGCACATTGCAGAACATCGAAATTTTCTGGCGAAGTTCTTTTTCCAGGGGCTTTTCGCAGCGGCACACCAGGATATGCGGCGCGATGCCGATCTCGCGCAATTTGGCAACGGACTGCTGCGTCGGCTTGGTCTTGAGTTCCCCGGCGGCCTTGATGAAAGGCACGTAAGTCACGTGGACAAACAAGGCATTGTGCGGGCCGACTTCGAGCGCGAACTCACGAATGGCTTCGAGAAAGGGCAGGCCTTCGATATCGCCTGTCGTGCCGCCGATTTCCGTAATGATGACGTCGGCTTTGCTCTGCTCGGCTAGAAGATGGATCCGGTTCTGAATTTCGTTCGTGACGTGCGGAATGACCTGAACAGTTTTGCCCAGGTATTTGCCGTCACGTTCGTTGTTGAGCACGGCCTGATAAACCTGGCCGCTGGTAAGGTTATTGAGCCGGGTGAGCTTGCAGTTGGTGAATCGCTCGTAATGGCCAAGGTCCAGGTCCGTCTCCGCTCCGTCATCGAGCACATAAACCTCGCCGTGCTGGTAAGGATTCATCGTCCCCGGGTCAACGTTCAGGTAGGGATCGAACTTTTGCAGCGCCACCTTCAACCCGCGGTTCTCCAGCAGGGTACCCAACGATGCCGCCGTCAGCCCCTTGCCCAGGGAACTCACAACGCCGCCGGTGACGAAGATGTATTTCATTGGAGCGTGAAAGGTAGGACGTGAAACGTGAAACGTGAAACGTGAAGGGTCGAGGGTCGAGCCGCCTGCGCTGTGCTTCGGCGCGCCGCGGGGTCGAGGGTCGAGGGGTTCGAAGTTCGAACATGCTCGAACGGAGCCAAGTTATTTAACCATTTAACCATTTAACTCATTTAACTTTTTAACGTTTTAACTTTTCTAACCTCTCGACCACACGCGCCACATCGTCTGGCACATCCACCCCTACGCCTTCATACTCCACTTGCACCACTGCTATCGGAATCTCATTCTCCAGCGCGCGCAACTGTTCCAGTTTCTCTGCACATTCCAAAGGCGAGGGCGCCAACTGGGCCAGGCGCAGCAACGTCTCTCGCAAATAACCGTATATTCCCACGTGTTTCAAAAAAGGGAACGCCGCCAACTGTTCGCTTGCTGAACCTCTGGCGGCCTCGCGCAAATACGGAACCGTGCGCCGCGAAAAAT
>PSRM01000171.1 GCA_003176045.1 Verrucomicrobiota bacterium
AAACACCAAACACCAAACACCAAACACCAAACACCAAACACCAAGGTCCAAACACCAAACACCAAACACCAAACACCAAGCTCCCAACACCAAGGACTATTCGTGCCGGTTTGAGATTTGGTGTTTGGAGCTTCTTTGGTGTTTGGTGTTTGGTGTTTGGTGTTTATGATGGACGCTCCTTCTTTCGTGCTTTCGTCAGCTCGGCTCTCCACCTCTCCACCCTCTCCTTAATCTCCTTCTCCCTCCCCTGCTCCGTCGGCTCGTAATAGCGTTTATCGGCGCCGAGATAATCCTGCGCCACAAAGTGGCCGGGATGATCGTGCGCATATTCATAACCTTCCCCATGCCCCAGCCGCTTTGCTCCCTGATAATGAGCATCCCTGAGATGCTCCGGCACTGGAAGGGTTCGTCCTGACTCCACGTCTTTCATCGCCGCGCCAATTGCCAGTATTGTGCTGTTGCTCTTTGGCGCCGTGGCAATGTAGATGGCGGCTTCGGCCAGTGGGATTCGCGCCTCGGGCCATCCAATAAACTCTGCCGCCTGAAAGGCTGCGCTTGCAAGCACCAACGCCATCGGATCCGCCAGGCCAACATCCTCGGCGGCATGTATGACGATGCGCCGAGCTACGAAGCGCGGGTCTTCGCCTGCATGAATCATTTTCGCCAGCCAATAGAGCGTTGCATCCGGGTCGCTGCCGCGCATGGCTTTGATGAAGGCGGATATCGTGTCGTAATGCGCATCTTCATCGTCATAGACCACCGCCTTTTTTTGAATACTCTGCTCGGCGACTGACAGATTGATGTGGATCACACCACCTGTATCCGGCTCCGTGGTCAAAGCCGCAATTTCAAGTGCGTTTAGCGCTTTCCGCGCATCACCATCCGAAAGTTTGGCCAGGTGCTTCAGCGCACTTTCATCGGCGTGAATCTTGAGATTTCCAAGTCCACGTTCTGAATCCTTTAACGCGCGTTGAAGGAGGTCGTAGATTTCTTGCTCGGTCAACGGCCGCAGCTCAAAAATCTGCGAGCGAGAAACCAATGGAGAATTAACGAAGAAAAACGGATTGTGCGTCGTGGCCCCGATCAGTTGGACAACCCCGGCTTCAACGTCCGGCAGGAGCACGTCCTGCTGCGCCTTGTTGAAGCGATGGATCTCATCCACAAACAAAATGGTCGGCTGGCCTTTGTTCTGGAGACGATTGGCGGCGCTGGCGAGAACGCGGCGCATATCGGCCACGTTGGATTCCACGCCACTAAGCCGCTCGAAATGGCTGCGCGTGCGCCGCGCGATGATCTGGGCGAGCGAGGTCTTCCCGGTTCCCGGAGGCCCGTAAAAAATAAGCGATTGAATGCGATCAGCCTCGATGGCTCGGCGAAGAAGTTGGCCCGGCCCAAGGATGTGCGTTTGGCCCGCGAACTCGCCCAGGTCGCGAGGCCGCATACGAGCGGCCAGGGGCTGGCGGCGAAGCGCTGATTCCTCGGCTGCCTGTGACTGGCCGGCTGAAGGCTTCTCCAAAGTCGCCGGTCGGGCTTGCTCAAATAAATCATCACGAACCACAGAGCAAAACTAACCCGGATTAAGATTAAGAGAAAGATTAGGATTAAGAAGAAAAACAAAAACCCCCGCCAGTGCCGTGTGTAACAGTTCCTTTGAACTTATTTTAGAAACAGGCGGGACCCGCCGGGCTGCTTTCGACTTCCAATCAAGGCCTGTCGGCCACAACCGCAACTACAGTCCCATGACTTATCAACTACGGTTCAAGGACATAGTTTCTAATCACGAGCATAGGCAGGGCAAATTCTCAAACGCGATTTGCATCGCAGAACAACCCTCCAACCTTTTCCAAAGAGCCAGCGCGCCTTGGCACGCCTAATGAAAAAAGTATGCCCGTTTGCCTCTCTTCTTGCAAGCGAAATTTTTCCAGGAAAAATTATTCAACGACCGGCTCGCGGACACGAGCGCCACGTGGAGTGCGCCGGCGAAGCGAAGCGACGACGGCGCTTTGGCTCTTCGTAAGACGCCAGCCGACGCCAAAGCGGTGCAACCTGATTCCGCCGCCGTGCAGGAGCGCGGCATTTATGCCGCTTCAACTGCCGTAGCGATGGACGGGCCTGGTAACCCCGACGTTGCCGTGCATTCGGCGCGTGAAGCGGCATAAATGCCGCGCTCCGTCCCTTCGCCCGCCGCTGTCAATCAGGTGGTGTATCATGCACCCGGAAGCCAAAGCGGCGTCGCGCTTCGCTTGCCACCTCACTCCATATAGAGAATGTGTCAAGCTTCAACTATAGAAAAACTTTGATATAGGGCATACACCCCATAGGCGGTTGGCTCAAAAGCTTTAGATTGCCCCAAGCAAGTACGGGTGACTCATTCACAATAACCAATGCACAAAGCCACCGTCTCTTAAAGGAGCTTATGAAAATTAGAAACATCATCATAGTAGCCACTGGCCTGCTGTTAACCTGTGGAATATCAAGGGCAACTCACGTTTGGGAGGATTCCGGAGGTTGGTGGGATTCGCACTGGACGGCGAATCCGTCCGCGCTCAAGTATAACGCGAACGAGCTGAATTTTGACATGTTCGGAAGCTATATCAACGCGGAGGAGAAATTTGATCATCTGTTTAAGGAAAACATTCATCACGGGGCCTGGGGTGGCGGCGCCGGACTGACGTACTTTTTTCAGCCGCAAGTGGGGTTGGGAACCGACTTCAATGTTGCGGATTGGGGCGGCTCGTGGCTGGTGGATTACTGGGTTGGCAATTTGTATCTGCGCCTGCCCTTAGGCAACAGCGGCCTGGCGCCATATATTTACGGTGGCGGCGGCCGTGGGATCGAAGCCCCGCGATGGCAGTGGCTTTATGGCGGTGGCGTCGGCCTGGAATACCGATTCACCCCAATGACGGGCATCTTCAGCGACGCGCGATTCCTTTGGTCGCACGAATCTACCAGCGACAATACGTTAACCATTCGCGCGGGATTACGGTTTGGTTTTTAGTCCACCCCCCGCCAAAAAAAACGCCAGGAGTCGCCTCCTGGCGTTTTTGTGCTTTTCGTGATCTGTAGCAGCCGAGGTAACGAGGCTCTGACTTTTTCGGTTAATCAGAGCCTCGGCTGCTAAGTTCCAAATAAGACCGGTCTGACTAATATGTTCGTATCACCTGGTAGTACCTCTGGCTGCTGCTCACGGAGGTCGTGTCTGTCCACTTCGTAGTGACACTCGTCGCGGTCACTTGCGCGAGGGGAATCCAGGTCTGTGCGGTCAGGCTGTTTTTGTATGTTACCTGGTAGATAGCACCGGCGGTGCTTGGCCAGGAGAGAGTGGCGCCAGTGCCGGAGTAGGCGAGCGTCGGTGTAATGCTTGTTAATCCGGTGGCGGCACCGATGCTGTTGGTGCTGACTCGCCCGGCGCAATCCCACGTCGCCCGGCCTCCATAGAGGCTGAACGCCATGCCGTTGAGTGTGCTGCCTTCCAGGCCCACCTGGCTTGCGGGCACACTCAGCTTTACCCATTGTCCTGCTGCCGGAAGACCGCCCATATGCATCCGCCCAGCGGTCCCATCCGTGCCGAACCCAATACTGTTGGCGCCCCAATAGGCCCGGTGCTCCCAACTGCCGTTGTTCCATTGCAGCATAATTTCCGTCGGCAAGTTGGCCGGGTCAATATAGACGCAGGCATAGAGCACGTCTCCGGTACTGACGCTGAGCGTAGCGCTGGCGCCGGAGAAGAAATGTTGGTGCTCACCCGCAGCCATCGCCGACTGGCTGGCCAACGAACCGGAGAACGGTATCGGGCTAGTGCTGACCCAGTTCCAAGAATCACCGCCATCGGCTCCGCCAATCCCGCCGGCCGGGATCGCGTCCTCAACCCAAACAAGGTTCGTTGAATTGGCCGTGAAGCTGGCTTTGGCGAAAGCGCGGCGGCCATCAGGCCATTGCGCCTCGGCTGCGACCCACTGCACGCCCATGTTCTGCGGCGCGAAGGTGAACGTTAAACCATAAGCCGGGGTTTGGTCCCGCGCTTCCCATGTGACCCGCGCGCTCGTCAGGTCCATGCCAGGAACCTGGAACGAAACCGTTACGTTCGACCCGACCGGGACCACAGCCGTGGGCACTGTGACCAGTGCCGAGGCTGGGGCTGTCCAGGCCTGCGTTTTGTATGGACCCTGGGCGGCAAGGAACGCCAGTGTGCCGATGCTGCGGCCCTGGTTGAGGACCACCATCTCGTCGCTCACGTTCCAGCTATCAGCCCAGCGGTCATAATATGGGTAGGGAGCCGTGGTGGCATTGTCGGATGGGAAGGTCAGCTCACTCAACTCCGAACCATAAGTGCTTATATACCAAAACCCATTTTGAATATTGCCCACCGGGATACCAGAGGGAGGCAGGAACTCGTTCGTATCGTTGATATGCCATTGGCTGACAATATCACGTGTGCGTTTCCAGCCGAGGCCGGTGACGTAGCAGACGTTAACGGGATTGCAGCCGCCTTCGTAGTTCATATTCGCCAACATGGCGGTCATGAAGTCGGCGCTCGGATTGAGCTGATAGGCCACAGCCAGATCAAAGGCCTGGTCGTTCGAGAAGTACCAGCCTGCTCCTTGCACAGCTTTGGTTTCCGTTGGGAAGCTGCTGCCGTAGGCGCATTGCTTCGAGAAATTCAGCATGTCGCTCGCCGCGGCGGCGATCTGCGTCTGGCATTTGCTCAGGAACGTAGCGTCGAGCTGACTGGCTGTGGCGCGACCGCTCTGCACGGCAAACGCGTAGCTGCGAATCGCGTGCCCATAGCACTCGTCCATGTGCCACCAACCCCAGCGCCAGGTGGCTGAATCGTTCGGATCAAACCACGAGAGCAGCATTTGGTGGATGGACGGATCGCCCGTGGCCAAATACATCTGGCAAGCGGCCCAGGCCATCTCGTCGTTATCGGCGAAGTTGTCGCCGTAATGAGTGATTTTCTGATAAGCGCCATTCTTGCCGTACTTGGCAACAGCGTTCGTGAGAAACTGCCAGCCCAGTTTGGCTTTTTGCAGGTACATCGCCGCCGCCGCAGGATAAGTGCTCTTGAAGAGCGGAGAGGTCGCGCACTGCGCGAGCGCGGCCACTGAAGCCGCGGTGACTGAAGTCGTCTTTGGCCACACGACTTGCGGATCGCCGTGATCGGGCGTCACATTGTTCTCGTATTCCCTGTTCTGCGGATAGACCAGGAAGTAGAAGCCGCCATCGGCATCCTGCATCTTCGCCAGGAAATCGGCTTCCCACTTGGCTTCCTGCATGACGTCGCTGATGCCATCACCGCTCTCCGGAATGCCCAGGTTGTCGAGCGCGGCCACGCCGGGCAGCGAATCCACGGCGAACATCAGATAATGGATAAGGCTGGCGCCGTTGATGGTGTACTTGCTGTAGTCGCCGGCATCGTGGTGACCGCCGGAGACGTCCATCGACCCCGCTTTGATAAATGGGAAGAGCGCGGCCGATGGGCTCGTCAGCGCTGGAGCGATCTGGGGCGGATTATTAGCGTTGAGCGTGTTGGCGTAGCCGGCGATGGTCGTCCAGGAGAACGAATACGATGTCGAGTTGGTCGGCACCGTTGCGGGCGCGCCGTGGCAAACGCCGTGATCGAAGCGCGTGTAGGGCATCGCCGTGTTGGTACCGCAGCGCTGATGATAGAGGCCCAGCGCGTAGGCGCGGGCAAAGCTCATGGCCACGCCATCATTAATGACAAACGGCAGCGAGCCGCCCATGCCGGGCACCACCAACCGGTACTCGCCAGGCGTGTTGAACGCCGTGAAGTCGGCTTGATAGACTTGCTGGTAAGGAGCCGGGGTATAGGTGTAACCGGAGTCCTGCCTGAGGGTGAGTGTGCCCGAATAGACCTGAGCGCCCGTATTGGCGTCCACGATGCGGAAGCCGCCGCTGACCGGAATATTTAGCTCGCCAAAACTGCCGGCGTAATAACCTACCATGGCCTGCTTGGTATAGTTGGGCATATAACCTTCCTGGTTCACATGGATGGCCGGGCTGTAGCGCAATGGATTGACTACGGTTGCGAATTGCGTCGTCGAAGGCCAAAGCGATCCGTCCGGATTTGTGACCTGGATGCTCTGATTGTCCGAGACCGGACTGGCAAGCTGCAGATAGATGGAATTATCTATCCGCAAATCGTAGGTTGCCAGCGGAGCAGAAAGCGGGCGGCGCTTGAAGCCTACCCCGGTTACGACAATTGGCTGCCCGTTGGCGGTTACCACGAAGGCGCCCAGTGGAGGCACACTCAATTGCGAGTTGGTGTTGACCATGTTCCATTGGACAACCTGAGTTGGATCGAGCGCCTTGGTGTTGATCAGTTTCAATTCGAGCATCGTGGGAGTGAGCACGTGCAATGTGTTATCGCCCACTTTCGGCAGTTGCGGCGTGAGATAATCAATCGCGCTCACGCTGGGCAGGTTGCTGATGTACTCGGTGGTATTGGTGTTGTTTCCACCAGCGGTGTTGGTTGAGCTGCCGCTGCTGGAATTGGTGCTCCCGCCGCCGCTTGCGGGAATATTTGTGACCGTTAGCGAATACTTGCTCGCGTAATCGAAAGTGGCTCGGCCATCGTAGAGGCTGAAGGACATACCGCTGAGTTGGCTGCCCTCCAGTCCCACCTGACTTGCGGGCACTTGCAAAAGCGTCCACTGGCCTGCAGCCGGCAAGGCCCCCATGTAAAGGCGGCTGACTGTCCCGCTGGTTCCATACGAGATGTTGTTGGCGCCCCAATAAGCCCGATGTTCCCAGCTCCCGTTGTTCCATTGGAGCATTATTTCGCCCGGGACGTTGGCCGGATCCAAATATACATAAGCGAAGAGCACGTCGCCTGTGCTGACGTTTAGAGTGCTCGTGGCTCCAGTGAAATAATGCTGGTGGAGGCCGGCGCTGGCTGTGGACTGATTGGCAAGACTGCCGTGGTAAGGCCCGGGATTGCTGCCCACCCAGGTCCACGTGTCGCCGCCATCCGTAGCGGGCAGCGCGCCGGTTGGCAACGTGTCATCCACCCAGGAGGTGATATTGGTGAGCGTGACGGCGACAGTGTTCGTGGTGCCGCCGCTCGAGGCATTGGTCGTCCCACCGCCGCTAGAGGTGCCTGCGGCAGATGCTTTTCCGGCATAATCCCAGGTCGCACGACCGCCGTATTGACTGAAGGCCATACCTGTAATGCTGCTGCCTTCCAGGCCTACCTGGCTGGCGGGCACTTGCAGGAGGACCCATTGGCCGGCCCCGGGAACGGCACCCATGTTCAAACAACTGGCGGTGCCGTTCACGCCATAGAGAATATTGTTGGCACCCCAGTACGCCCGGTGCTCCCAGGAACCGTTGTTCCACTGGAGCATGATCTCGCTGGGCAGATTGGCTGGATCAATATAAACACATGCGCACAGCACGTCGCCCGTACTGACCGTCAGCGTGCTGGTCGCGCCGGTGAAATAGTGCTGGTGCAGACCGGTGCCGATGCTGGATTGGTTCGCCACGCTGCCGTGGTACGGCGTTGGATTGCTCCCTACCCAACTCCAGCCATCACCGCTGTCTCCTGAACCGACTGCACCCGCAGGCAAGGAATCATCCACCCAGACAACCATGTTTGTCACGCCGGCGCTGTTGGTGCTGCTACCCCCAGTTGAGTTTGTGCTGCTGCCGCCGCCACCGTTGCCACCGGAGCCTGTCGAGCCGCCGGCCGCGCTGGCCGCGTAGAGGAAAGCTCCCTGGCTTGGATTGTAGTAGGTGCCGCTGGCAGTGCTTTCCAATTTGACCGCGCGTATCATGTAGTTCACAGCGCCCGATGCGCTGGAATCTGTATAGCCTGTTGCCGTGATCGGCGAACTCGTCAGGCGTGTGAAAGCGCCGTTCGCAGCGGCACGATAAACATGGTAGCCAATAACCGAGTCGGTCGAAGCCGTCCAACTCAAAGCGATGCTGGTGCCATTGGTTGTAGCGGCCACACCCGACGGCGGGCCGGCCATAAACAATCGCAAGCTGGGATCACCCATCAGCGCCGGATGGATCGCACCCGCGGCAGTATTCACCTGGTTTTGATAGAGTCCGCTCGGACCGTTGTTTTGCGTCAGGCGCGTGCCGTAACCGATGGTCTCCCCTAGACCCATGTGGTGCAGGAACCAATGCGGCCGGCCCGACCAGGCGCAAGCTAAGCCGTAGCTTGGCATGGCCAGAACACCGCGCATGATGTTGTCTGTTGAGTCCCAATCGCCCAACCAACTGCCGAAGAACAAGCCGAACGCGAACTTCAAGTCGTTGGTCACCAGGTCCGGCGTGCTGAGGTTGTTGTATTGGCCTTCGGTGCCCAGGCCGCCGATGGTGTTGAAGCTGCCGGCACCGCAACCGTAGGCGCAAAGGTAAGGAGTGTTCTGCAGAGCTGCGGTCCAGGTGCCCTGGTTAGGCATATTCACAATGTTCGCAGCGCCAAAGTACGGCGCGTAATTACGCCAGCCGCTGGCGGCAAATCCTTCCCCGTTGCGCGCGCCGAAGTAGTCGCCCACAATCGCGCGCCGCGGCAGGTTAAACTGTTTCGTGCGGAAGTTATGGTCTTTATTGAGGTAATTCCGCGTGAGGTCCAACTCGCTGGGGAATGTCGGGGGGCCGTTATACACCAATTGGCCAGGCATGTTCGAAAGGTCCATGCGCCCGACCATGAGTTGGATCGGTGCAGGAAAACTCGATGGATCATATTTGGTGTCCGCCGGCACGTTCCAATTGCGCGAATAATCAGCCGCGCCGTCGTTAACACTTGTGTCGCTCCAGGAGCCGGTCATGTCTCCGTAAAAGGCGTCGCACGGCCAGGCGCCCTGGTGGTTGGGCACGTGCCCGTCGGGCACGATGTCGCCCGAATAAGGCACGGGCACATGCCCGAAGAGGAACACCATTTTGACATTGGCGGAATCAGCGCCGTATTGCGAAGTGATCCACGACTTAACGCTGGCAACCGAGTCGCTGCGGTTCACATCATGGCGAATGACCGTCCAGCCATCGCCCACCAAGTCCTGTTGGAGCCGCGCCAGTTCATTTGTCAGGCTGACCGAAAAAGTGTTATCCACGACCAGCAGCAGTTTCCCGCGATTTTCTGTCATGGGAACGTTGATGCCTGAGTAGATGTAACCGTACCCGTTATACAGGGAGGTTACCTTTACAATCTGGTACTCGTAGGCGATGCCCAGGGTGACATTATTGTCCGTGTAAGTAGTAACCGTTCCGGGGAGAGTTGTGCCTGAGCCCCAGGAGGTGTCTGTAGCAGCTTTGCGGTAAATCGTGTAGTTATTGGGTGTCAGATTTACGTCCTGCGGCCAACTCAAGGTGATCTGGGCCGGGGAAGCCTGCACGGTCGCGCTGACCTGCACCGAGTATTCCCATGTTGTGTCGGCTTTGCTGCTGAAGGCGCCCGCCAAAAGCAAAACGAAGCCGTTTAAGAGGAATTGGATTCTTCCCATATCCCCATGAGCATGGCGATAGGCTTTGCTCCTCTAAATCGGCGCACAACCCTTTATCCTGTCCGCCTTTTATGAAATGGTTTGTAGGTGTTAGGCTGACAAAATGCTGATGGGCGGCTTCCCTCTCTATATAGCCGCGCATAAATAAATAGACATTTACCATTCAAAAAAAGGGGCGGAGTAAGCCTTCGATTCGTTC
>PSRM01000357.1 GCA_003176045.1 Verrucomicrobiota bacterium
CAAAACTCATTCCCGCGGCACATCCGCTGGCTGAGGCGGCTCGGAGTGGCCGTAAATCGTAGTATCAGGGAAATAGGCGACCCACCCATACCATTGGCTGAGGTGACACTCTAATGGCTGCAACGATTTGCCCTTCAGAGGACCTGCCTGACCGCGGCCTTCGATGTCCCATTGCGTCCCGGTCTCTTGATCGAAAATCGCTAACCCGGTGTCCGTTGTTTTGCGAGAATGGAATGTAAGAGTCTTATCCTCCAGCAGCCTGGAAAACGCTGTGGCGCTGAACGAATCAGGATCCAGGAAAACGGCGACCGGAATTGCTCCCAATGAATCGTTTACCGTGCAGCCTGCTTCTTTAAGGCCTTTTATAGGGTAAGCCCGTCGAAGCACCCGAGGTTCTTCAGGTGATTTCTGCGCCAGAGTTACACCAAGAACTTTTTCGAAGAAGGGCAGACGTTTGTCAGTCCGAGTCACTGTCGGGCTGAAGAATGGCGCAGGAAAATGGTCGTAACCACGTGGTTCAGGCTTCTCTTTCGGGCTGTAGAACTTCGCGTAAGGCGTTTCCGGCGACATGACCAGGGTAGCAGGATGCAGCTTCTTCCACTCTCCCCACGTAGTATCCAGGAGCGGCCCGGCTTCAAGCTTTGCGCCCATGAGCGAACCGGTGACGAACCTGCCGTCCATTTGCAGAAAGGCACTGCCAGTATCCCGGTCGCAGAGGGCCACGACTCCGTTGTACAGGCCATAGAAATCCAGGTTGTGCAAGGCACCTGCAACTGAGCGGTCGTAGCGGATCCCGGTATTGCAAACGCTGCAGTAAGTGATGGCAACTGGCCTTCCACCACCGGCCTCTGGTTTGCCCACTGTGTCATTAACTACATGATGCCACCAGATGAATCGTGTCGGATAGGCGCGGCTCTCACCGTTAGCCGTGATGCCCAGCACGTAATCTCCATCCTCCAGAAAGTCGGCTTTTGCGGCGGGCACCATCTTCGGAGAATCAAGCGCGCGAAAGGGCACGAGCTTACGTCCGTCCCATAGGGCCTCCGGTTTGATGTCCTTAGCAAAAGGACCTGCTGTATTTGTTGTGGCCGGTGATTGGAGGGTATTACGCCTCCAGACTGACAAAGTGCGGCCATCGCCCGTAGCGCTTGAGAAATCCACTGGCCGCTCGGCGCCGGGAGAGCCAAAGCAAAACTTTACTGTATCGCCTGAAAGCTCGTAAATGCCCAGTTGAGTTTTTCCTTTTGTGAATCCGTCGAGCATCTCGTAATCAATGCTTTTGGGGTTTTTGGATGGATCGAGAGTGAACTTGGCTTTGAGGAAAACCTGGCCGCGAACTGTAACGGTGGTTTCATCCCCGCTGCAGATCCGTTTGGCCGTGGCCAGCATAGCGTTTGGCATGGCCTGGCCATCGGCGGTGCCTGATACCATTGACCATTCGCCTTGGAGAAGAGCCAAGTCGGCCTTGGGATTGCCAGAATCCTGCGCGCGCCCGTTCACTGCCATAGCCAGCACCGCAACCAGATTCAACGGCCGCAAGGATGCAGTGAACTCACGCCAGCACATACAGGATTTCTTCTTTAATAAATACCCTGTTTAAGCCCCGGAAGTCGAGAGTGGTTTTGTGTTCAGGTCGCTAAAGGCCAGGATTCTGACTCCCGCGCGAAGTATGCTCTTACCGTGTCCGCCGGCAAGATTGATTTCGGCTATACTTTTAACGAAGTTCATCAACGCGCCGAGTCGCAACTCAGCAGGCGACTCAACGGCCTGCTTTTAAACTGGTACGATGGAACCCTCGGCCATTACATTGGGTCACATAGAGATAGCCCCAAGAATCTAATCATTGTTTGCCCGATTGTGACCATTTCGTTCGGCGAAGAACGAATCTTTCGCCTGCGCCGGTGGCGATCACCCGGCAGCCCCAAAATAGATTTGCCCATCACCCACGGCTCGGTGGTAGTTGTGCCCCATGAAACTAACCAAACGTTCACACATCAAGTTCCCGCATTCCGTAAATGGCGAGGGAAGCGTGTTTCAGTGACCATACGGGGCTTTGAAGTTGCTGCGCGTCAGTGATTTTGGGTATGTCCCTTCCGATGTTATCGCCGCGCTCCTGCCCAACGCATTTCCCTCTAACTGATTCTTCTCAAATAAGAACCTCTTCCGCTTCGGTACTGCCACCTGACCTCCTGCGATCTATGCCTTCCCTGGCGATTTGATATGAGCTTTCTTGACAGGAGTCCATTTCTGCGCAGCCTATCCGCCATGAAAGTAGCGCGGCTGTGGTTACTTCTCCTCGCATTGGGATTCGGCCAAAGTCTCACCAGCAGAGCAGAGATTCGGTTTTGTCGATACGAATTGACAACGCAATCCGGAGATCCGGCGTATTCCGGTGTTCTAACGAACCTGAACCCACGAGGCCCAACGTACGAGGTCGAAAAGGATACTGCCGCACGAACCATGCGCGTAGCAAAGTTGCAAAACGGAAAACGCATTTCGGAGATCAGATACCAGTTTTCCGGGGATGAAAAGCTGCCAAACGTATATGAGCAGTACAAGGCGGGGGAGCACACAGGAACTGTCAATCTTCAGCGCAGCGAAAACGGTTCTATAAAGCGGGAGGATTTTCGCTCAATCCAAGGGGAAATAACCCGCTACACGGAGTACGTTCGGAAACCTGGCAAGGTCGAAATGACCGAATACAGTGCAGAAGGCGCACTGAAATGGAAGCACCGCCTCTTTTTTTCTGAGCGCGGCTTTCTAGTTCGCCAGATCTCGTTCCCGGCGAGCGGCACCCAATCGCTTGAAATCGAATTGGACGAAGCCACAGGGCAAAAGAAATCCGCTACACAATTCAAGGCCGATAAAATTGTCAACGATACCGTGAAATACACCTACGACGGTGATGGCAATTTGGAACGGGCGGACGCATACAATGCTTCCGGCGAATGGCGTTCGACCCAGGAATACTCCGGCAATTTGCTCTCCAAAAGGGTTTATAGGGACACTGGATCCATCAAAAAAGAAATCTCCTTCATTTACGATGCTAAAGAGCAGCTAAAAGCCTCGGCCATCTCAATAAATAGCCGTGTCGTCTGTACGCTCACTTATGATAGACTTCCAGATGGAACGGCCAAAAGGACTTTAGCAAAAGATCCTGATGGGAACCTATGGGCCGAATATCCGAGTGAAGTCAGGGAGGTTGACAGGCAGGGTCAGCCTGTAGCGGGCACCGCAGCCACAATCTACAAGAAAGATCCATGGTGGTGACTCCGCGACATTTTGCGCTTGCTCTCGCACTGCTAGTTCCCCGGATGAGAACTATAGTTTGATGCATTATGTACTTTCTCATTTACAGTGCTCACCCGAATCAAGGAACTGATGCTTACTCGAAATTGCTGGGGCGCAGTCCTCTGAGAACTCCAGCGCGATAAAACTTTAGATTTCAGCTTTGGTTAAAGTCCGCATGACAGTAGGATTGGCGAGAAGAGTAATCTTTGAGGAACATGACTCCCCTTTTGGGCGTTTGGCGTTCGCTGCTGCCGTGCTGTCATCCCGGGAGCACGACGAAGCGGTATCGCTACTTGATTTGGTTGAGTGTCTTAAACGTGGCAATCAATTAAAGAAAATAACGGCCGTGGACGAATTAGCTGCGCTGGCGCTCTACAGGCGCACAAAAAGGCGCAGGCGGAGTCATGTGCCATATCAGGATTTCATCACCGACGCTGCGGACTGGGCAACTTATCTCAAGAAGCGCAGACTCTTACTGTTACATAAATGAGCATTCCGAAGAAAGGCTCACGCGAAATTGTCGTACACAGGATCGCCTACCGCTGGCGCGTGCGCTCGCGCCCAACGTACGACCAAGCCTTGGGTTCGGCACCACTGCTTCTCGCAATCGAACCAATTAGTACGAAGGGAACTGTGTTGATTGTGCATTTACCGGACGTTCATCCACGGAATTGGTTCACACTTCCTTCGCCAAGCGTGACCCCGTCGCGGGTCGCTAACTACATCCGTCGTGCCTTACGAGCAGGATGGAAACCGGCAACACCTGGGCAGCAGTTTCATATGGAAACCCAGCCGCTTCAGAAATCCCGGTAATACAAAACCTCTTTGCGAATGAAACTGGAGCGCCGATTATGGCCCGAGCGAATTATTCCACGTGCAGCCTTTGGAGCCACTCCCGGGCAGGTGTGGCCAGTAAGCTGCGTAAATACGCGGCAGAGCGCATGTCGGGGCAAACCAGCACTGCTTTCTGAAAGTCGCCAGGCGGACAATACTGGTGAGCATCGATGTAGTGCGCAATGCTCGAAGGTGAGATAAACAGCGTGCTCCCGTTTGGCACAAAAAGGAACCCGTTTCCAACGCCGCTGAAACTATAGCGGCGGAAATTGGTTTTTCCGAAATGACAATCGAACTCGGCGCGACCACCGCTGAACCTGCACAATGAGCAATGATGAACCCCTGCAGTGGCGATTGGCGGTGTCCATGGGTCTTGCAGAAGGACCAGGAGTTTTTCAAAGAAATCTTCCGGAACGTCTCCCTTGTGGTAGTCCTTACCGCGCTGTAACCAACCAACTGCTTTGAAGGCGAGGCCCTCTGAACCTGGCAAGTATTGGCAGTCGCTAAGATCTTCAAAGTGCGCCATGAGAGGAAACTTCACCTGGATTTTTTAGATTGATCCTCTGAACTGTGTAATTGTCGTGCACGTGCGACAAACTCAAGAAAGGGAAGACGGTAACCGCATTTCGGGCAACACTTGTCTTTTCTGATAGCCGGCTCAACGTCCCTGACAAATCGCCACCCGCTCTCCATGCCGACGCGCTTTCCGCGAGGCAACCCGAAGAATGTAGGGTCGTATGAGCTGAAATCTGCCTGGCAGAAGTCGCATAGGATCAATGTCAGGTCTCCAAATATGCGGTACTCCGCGTAAGTGTGCTCACCCCGGCGAGCCTCGTCAATCTCTCTGGGGTTGCTTCCGCACTCCATGCAAGGTCCAACCTCCCGAACTTCAAGAGGCTCGTGGCAAAGAGGACAGTGAGTGGCGCTCACGTTGCGGCTCAGGGTTATTGGTTATGTATGACCGCAGCGAACGCTTCGTAGTCACGGTAACTCGGCAGCGAGAACGAAACGGCCAGTTCAGCACGTGGGCCAGTCTGCTGATATGCGCGGACTCCGTCGAGCATGTATCTGGCTGCTATACGTGGTTCGACTCGGCCTTCCCCTGTCCCCAGTGCCGAAATAGCGACAGAGCGTGTCCCCGCTTGCGCAGCCAGCTTCAGCGCCGTGCAAACGCCATCCCGCAGACGATCGGGTTGCGGACAGTAAGCCCCTTGAGGTGTGTTCTTGATGATCGAGATGATGTGTAGCACCAATCGAACGCCAACGGCCTCAAGGTTGAACGCAGGCGTGACCACCACCTCGCCAACGCGCAATGGCAACCCCACCAGTTTGGAGCGAAGAGCGTTTAGAATTTCAGGCCCCGCGGCCGTAAGCACGGCGGCTGCAGCGCCACCGCCCATTTCGCCCGTAGCCTTCGCCCCGTAGCCGATGGCGTCCACTTTCAACATTTGCAGCGGTTCTCGCGTTAGAGTCACGAGCGGAATCATAAGGAAGCAGGTTTTGGTGAGTTCGTTCTCGGCGACTTCCGGCTAGAAAGCCCGGGATGATCGAAAGGTGCTGAAGGCATAAGGCAAGATTCTGGCATCCTTAATCCCATTGCAGGTTTAAGTTCATGGCAATCGCCTGCAAGGCAGCTTTGTCGCATGCCCCAGCGAAAACTCTCCACGACTTTTCCTTGGCGAAGAAATCCTGCCATTTGACAAAGCAGACGGCTTGCTTATCTCTGCTGTACGCTCGCATTCCGTTGACCTCCCCACCAAAGTTCCACTGGGCATCTAACGTCGCGACTAAACTCTGCGGGGCAGGACCAGAGGCGATGAATGGCATTCCGCCGCCGAAGGCGGCTTGCAGGTGCAGCATGAACACCATGAATGCCGAGCACTCACGCTCTTCAAGAAACCACCCGCTCGGTTCTCCATCCACAACGGGACCTTGATAAACTGGCGGATTGTCGGCTTGTTCGCCACCGGCCGCGATCCCCCAAACCACGGCCCACTGATTTTCTTCCATGAATACGAGCTTTCCGGCATGCATCTGCCAGTCCCCGAGTGCACAAAGACGATTGTGGGCATGATTGAGAGAGCGCTCGCGACCGGCAACGAGATAATAGGCACGCAAGGCGGTCGGCAGCCGAATACCAAGGCGCTTCTCCGCAGCCTCGAATTCGTCGAGCGGAATACCATCTCTTGACGTGAGCGAGTGCCCAAGAATTGCGTATGTGCGCCGGTATAAATCCTCGAAGTTCTCAGCCTTCATACCCATACCCTGACTGAGTGGTCAATGATCGGTCGCGTTACCTCCACGCGTGGGATGGCTTGAGCTTTCATACCAAATCTTCGAGGGGTGGTGGTGCATGCAGTTCCAGTTCCCAGTTCTCGTACGGCGGGTCAACTTTAAACCTGCGATCACAATACGACCGAAGGTAATCGGTCGCTCGTTTCTGCGCGTAGGTGGCGTTCAGCACCTGGCCATTTTCATCCAACTCCAGAACATTAGCGAAAATAGCATAGACTTGCTCGATTGCGCTCGGCTCCTTTCCGTAGAGAGAAAGGTAATCGATGCCCTCCAGCATGTAATGTGATCCACTCGACATGAAATAAGCGAATGTTCTCAACGCGCCGCTAAAGCTGTTACTCAGTTTCATATTTTATGTTTGTTGGGCGATCGTAGAAGCAGGAACGCGAACATGGTCAAAAGGGTCGCACCGACACCGCGATCTGGTCCGGTCGCACTCCCGACTCAAGCGCGGCCCAGACCCAGTCCTCTTGCGCCTCTCTGAATCCTTCCTTTGGCCCCTTGCACTCGACGAACAGCGCAGAATGAATGGAATTCCCGTCATCCCAGGCGACGACATCTGGCATGCCGCCGTTCTGGCAACGAATAACGGCGCGAATGGCTTTTTCGAGGCGGCGGAGCCAGTCCGGCAGTTCGGCCACTGACAAAACCCACGGGCGCCAAATTTCGGGCATTCTCCCGGTATCATACTCGCTAACCCAGAATGCGTGCTGCCGTATTCCGCGCCAGCGTGAGTCGCTTATCCGACCTCCAGGTGCCGATTAGCAATTTATGAAGATTCTGCATGCGAAGCCGCCTTTGTTCGATCTCAGTCTCATGCTCCTACTCCCAGTGCCGTAGATGGATACCACACGCCACGCACCACAATAGGCCCCATGTGCTCCCGCACAAACCGGTGCGGAATCTCACCAACGGTGGCAATCTTGCGAATTTTGTCAGCCGCATAAATCTGGTAACCGAGGCCCTCGACCAGCTCCAACGCGTCCGCCTCGGAGAACGCAGTCACTCCTTAACCCAGCGGACCATGCATATCGCTATGCTCAATCCAGAAGTAGAGCAGACCGTCGTCCTTCATATCGAACGCTCTGTCTGAGCGGCGCCGCGCCAGTGGACTCTGAAATGTAAGCGGAGCGTCATCTCGGCGTCCAGTGCATATGCCGGGTTAGCCTTCATGGATTCGGCTGAATACGAACGTTCGTAGGCACCGGCAGATCAATCTTTGATTCAAAGACGCCGACTCCATATACAATCTTCTTCTCGTAGCGGCCGTCGAAGTTGTCATCCCGGAGTTCCCAGTCAGCGTCCGCTATTCCGGGGTAGTGATGCCGCTCCAAATCAACCTTCCCATCATGGTTACGGTCGTAATAAAAGATCTGCTCCTTGACCCGTGCGTTGACCCCTGTATCAGCCTTCTGCGTGGCGCAGCCCGTCTGAAAGACCGACCCGAGCACTAAGATCATGAATCCGATAATTCTCATAGACACTCCGGGGCCAACGCCGCGTCTGCACTTACCGCCGCCGGGACCGAGGTGGAGCGCACACATGATACCAAATCGCCCAAGCTGTTCTTCCATCATTGTGTGGCCGACTGCGTTACTACGATTAGCATAAGCGACCTCGCGCAAGTAACGGTCCAGCATCTAAACAACACCTAATCGCCGGGTTCGCTGTATGCAATGGTTGGGCCGAGTTGCGTGTGACCGTCTCATGATGGACCTGACCACTGCAGCTTCGGCCGAAGCTGGTGCGGCACGAGTGCGAACAACGCCCGTATCCGTTCAACCTGCTGCGGATAGAGCGCAGAGATGGTGGCACTGCACCGCTGATGATATGCCCTCGCCTGCACGTTCAGAAACCACACATCGTGCTCAACGAATTCCGGCTCATACATTGAGACTGGCAGATTGTGAATCAGTTCAGCCTCGTAATAAGTGGAACGGTCACGCAACCGCTGCCACCAACCCCATGTGGAGACATTGCGCAGGTGTGGCAACGTCCAGTGGAGCATTTCTCGATAGATGGTTTGTTTCGGTGAAAGTGCCATGACATCTTAAGCAGCCTAACGATTAATTCGTTAATTCGTTGTGAAAATGACTCAATACTAACGATAAGCGCCGCTGTGCCAGGTCCTGGCGCCCGACGGCAGCAGCAACACTCATATCAGACCGGCAGCGTTCGCAAGCATAATAAGTTGCGCCTAATTCGAATTTTTACCTGTAACTTAACCATTAACTTTGTCCTTAACTTAATCGCCAACTTAATCGAGAACGTTGCCTGTCGCGCCGAAGCCGAGCCAAGGCGGGTCGAAACTTTTTGTCATTTCCCATCTGCCATTTGCCATCCTGCGTCCTTGCCGTTACTTAATTTCGCTGGCTTATTATTCGTCTGTGTTCGGTGAATCCGGTAAAGAATAAACTCTTCAATCCAAGGTTTTCATATAGGCCGGATGTAGCTCAGGCAGTAGTATGAGGTTATGAGCCGTAATCAACGCAGTTTTGCTGATAATGCTCAGAGCTTCGAAAAGAGTCCGTTCGCGGCACTGAACAGTACAGGATTGCCGCCTGCTACGAAGGGTCAGCCCGGCAAGGCTGGCGGCCAGCCTGCGGTTAGGACATCTACGCCTCCAAAGAATCGTGGTCGAGTGGACATCCGGCGGCAAACAGCGCATCGCGGTGGCAAGACGGTGACCGTCGTCACTGGGTTCGTTGGAATCGGTCTGCCGGAGAAGGAGCAGCTCGCTAAAAAAATGCAGAGAGCTTGTGGTACGGGCGGCACGGTAAAGGAAGGTCGGATCGAGATTCAGGGCGACAAGCGCAACGAAGTTCCCACCATCCTGACCGAAGCCGGATTTCGGCCAGTGTTTGCCGGCCGATAAAGTTTCTGACCCTCGGTGTGGGTCAGTTGCGTTTTCAACTGATCGAGAATTACTTCCCAGGCAACCTCCTCTCGGGTTGCCAGGTGTGTTGCGATCAATTCACCTTCGCCAGCCATTGGCCCAGGACACGCCGATTCTCTTTGATCGTCTTCACCAGGGTTTCCTTGGACCTGCTGTCTTTGGGCGCCCAATCATACTCAATGTGGAGTGAAAGCGGGGCTCGATAATTCATCTTGGCCAGGAGTTGAAGGAGATCAGTCCGGCCAAAATCCCCTTCTCCCAACTGCACGAAACGGGAAGGCCGCTGCACGTCTTTGACGTACACCACGCGAATATGCTGTTGGAGCCGCTCAAAGTGCTCGTGCCAGCCATCGCCATGCTCGACAAGCGCGTGTGCCAAATCAAACGCAACGCCGATCTGGTCCGGATCAAAGTCTTTGACGATGTCGAACAACTCCGCCAGGTCGCAGCCGGCGTTGCGCCGCGAATGATCCCTGGGAGCAGAATGATTCTGGAACACACCGCAGACCCCCAGATCCTTATTCAACCCGGCCAGTTCTTTCAGACTTGAGCGAATCTCGGTGACGAGCATCTTTGGGGATCTTTCCGGCTGATGCGACCAATAACCCAGGCGATAGTATCGAATTCCCAGACATTTGCCTGCGTGTAAGATGTCCCGGGCATGCGGTGATGATACGTCCTGGATGCCGGTCGTCAGCAGCAACATCCGCAGTCCATGCCGGCGCAAGGCCTCGGCATAGCGGGGCACCTTCTCAGAAGCCTCCTCCGGCAAAATCTCGCCTCCTGCTCGGACGGGGCAGTCGATTCCGTCCAGCCCGCTTTCAGCGGCGACCTGAGCAGATTGCTCGAAGTCCAGCTTCAGTTCCTGACATACCTTGGTGAAGAGTGCGACTGGCGGCAAAAGCTTGCCGCTTCCGAAACACTTATCTGTCGCCAGAGATGCGAGCGCCAAGCCCGCGGCAGCCTGCATGCTCGTGCAGACAAACTGCCGCCGAGTGAGTGCGGTGGTGGCCGCGGTCACGCCATCCTGCGGAGTCGAATCGGCGCTGTACAAAAACGCTCTCCTCAAATTTGAGGGATCAATTTCTCTTTTGCCTGCCGCAGTGCGTTGTATGGCCTGGCTCATAATCGGTGCTCATGCCCGCAATTGCATCACCACCCAATTCGCCCGGAAAAACGAATCCCGCCACTCCTGCGGGGCCGACCCTAAGCTATTGGCTTTCATAGGGCAGGAACGTACCACACTCTTATCAGATTCCAAAGCCGCCGCGCCGACTTCCTGGGGGCTTTTCGCGGTTCTTACGAGCGCGAGGCGGTCCCTCGTTCCAGCTTCGGACCAGGAATTTTTTCGTGCTCCGATTTTGATTCCGGGCCTGGCTATGGACCTTTTGCTGTCCATTGCAGAACGACTGGGGAAGCCGTCCGTCGCAAATTGCTCTGGGGTATGTGGCGGTTTGTAAAGATTTCTTTTTGACAACTCTTTAGCCCTGCGCGATGTTGCTCGCGCCTGCTTTTTCGCAGGTCTGGCGCTGGCCCAGCCCACGCAAGGGTATAAGCGGGGTTGCCTCGGCTAGCCTCCAGCTCGGAGAGGTAAGCCCTTACCCTCCTCTTTTACCCGCAACTTAACCGTTAACTTTGTCGTTAACTATGAACACCCAATCCAACACAAGCGAAAACAATCCAACACAAGCGAACACAACCGAAAACAACCCTGATCCGCAACTCCAAGCTCAAATTCCGCCCCGGGTGGGGGAGGGGGCAAAAAACGCAATCAATTACGTGACCAAAGCCCCAGGACCAGGGAGCCCCGCCAAAGCTCCGCAAATCCACCGGTGCCGTCGCCCACCTCCCGCGCGCGATCCGCGTTCTATTGGCTAAACTCCTATGGCGCAACCTACGCCACGGCCACCGAATCCATTTCCGCTACCGCCCACGAGATCGAGCCGTGATCCCTTCATGAATCCCCTTTACACCTTGGACTTTGAACTTCGGACTTGAATTTCTGTGACTTTGCGTTCTAATGAGGCAAAGCGGGATTCAGAAGAGCAGATTCCTATGCACCCCCAGCGACAATCCGGCCTGGCCCGAACATTTCACACCTGTAGGGGACGACGTAAGGAGTCCCTTCCGCGCGGCGCGTCCGCAAAGAGGACTCCTCACGTCGTCCCCTACAAGCCGTCGCCAGTTCAAACGCTACGCTCATTAACCCTCCTCCTGCTCCTTCTGGCTGTTCGCGTTCATTCCCAGACGGCCGATGCGTTCCATCCGGATCTTACGGCTAACTCCAGTCCGGGACCATTTGTTGCGGCGCTGGCGATTCAGCCCGACGGCGAGGTTCTGGTCGGAGGCAGTTTTAATGGGCCGACCGGGCTTCAGCCTTTCAATATCGCCCAATACTATCCGGATGGCACAGACACGGGATTTGCCTATGGGATTTACCATAACTATGCTCCTGGATCTTCCAGCCCGGCTGGCGCATCGGCGGCGGCCATGGCCGTGCAGACTAATGGAGGTTTCCTCGTTGCCGGGATCTTTGACAATGTATCGGGCTACCCGCGCGAAGGTCTGGCCCGGTTTGGGCCCGATCTCACTCTCGATCTCAATTTCAATCCAGGCGCAAGCAATGGAGTCGCCTGCCTGGCTCTCCAGCCCGATGGCGGCATTCTTGTGGGCGGCGCTTTCACGAACCTGGCCGGCCAGGCCCGGAGCCATATCGGCCGGCTCCTGCCGAGCGGGGTGTTGGACACGAATTTCAATCCTGGCGCAGATTCCTCCGTCACCTGCCTCGCGCTCCAGCCAGATGGCAAAATCCTGGTTGGCGGAACCTTTCTAACGCTGGCCGGCCAACCGTGCCACATGCTGGGCCGCCTTAATGCCGACGGCTCGCTGGACGCCACCTTTAACCCCAGCCCGAACGGCGCACCCAACGCCATCATTTTGCAGCCGGATGGCAGAATAATCGTTGGGGGCAACTTCAGTATGCTGGCGGGCGCCACCCGCAACTATTTGGGCCGGCTCAATGCTGGTGGAACCATTGACACGAACTTCATCCCTGACGCCCAAGCCAGTTTTGTTGTCAATAGCCTGGCGCTGCAAACTGATGGCCGCATAATCGCCGGTGGCGGCGGGCAACAAACCACCAACTGTCTTCCTCTAAACCCTCTGGCACGCCTCAATACTAACGGCACGGCTGACTTCACGTTCAATCCGTGTGCGACTATGACGAATGTGCTGTCCCTCGCTCTTCAGAAAGATGGAGCCCTCATGGTGGGCGGGAATCTGACCACACTTGCCGGGCAGCCCCGGACCGCCGTCGGGCGGCTTAACAATACCTCGCAGGCCGCCGAGAGCCTGTCTTTCAACAATTCTTCTGTGACCTGGCTGCGCTCCGGGACCAGCACAGAAATCTGGCGGGCCACATTCGATTATTCGCCTGACGGCGCAAGCTGGATTCCTCTTGGAGCCGCCACGCGCATCTCGGGCGGCTGGCAGCTTACCGGTCTTGCCATTCCCACCACCAATTCCATCGTGCGCGCCCGCGGCTTTGTGGTGGGCGGAAACTGGTTTATCGAAACCATCGTTGGCCTGCCGGTGCTGACCTCACAGCCGCTCAGTCTTACCAACAACGCAACTACCACGGCGATGTTCAGTATCACGGGTTACGGCGGTCTGCCACTGAGCTATCAATGGTTGAAGAACGGAGGCCTTCTGAGCGACGGTGGGAAGATTTCCGGGGCGCAAACTCCGACCCTGACGCTCAGCAACGTTCTGGGAGCGGACGCGGGCGCCTACAGAATTGTCCTGAGCAACGCCAGCGGCAGTGTCACCAGTTCGGTCGCGAACCTCACGGTGCTGGATCCGGTCTTTACCAGCCAGCCTGTGGGTCAATCCCGGGTCGCCGGCCAGAATGTCTCATTCTCGGTGTTCGCTGTGGGCACGTCCCCGTTGGGGTTTCAATGGTTACTACATGGAACGAACCTCAGTGACTTCGGCAATGTTGTTGGCTCACAAAGCACCAACCTGGTCATGACAAATCTGACCGGCATCAACGCCGGAAATTTCCAGGCGGTCGCAAGCAACGTCTGGGGCAGTGTGACCAGTTCAGTTGCAATACTGACCGTCGCAGATCCGTGGATATATACTAATCCGGTCAACCGATCAGTTCAGGGCGGGCAATCGGTCACGCTAGGCGTACTGGCGGCCGGCAACCCACCGTTGGCGTATCAGTGGTTCAAGAACGCAACACCAGTCAACGGCGCGAACAATGCATCCCTCACCTTCCCCAGCATCCAGGGCTTTGACGCCGGAAGCTATAATGTCATCGTGAGCGACTCGTTCGGGAGCAGCACGAGCGCGCTGGCCACCGTGACCGTGGCCGATCCTTTCATTAGCTCCAATCCGACTAACCAATTTCTCCAGGCCGGCCAAACTGCGTACCTTGCTGTGACCGCCGGCGGTGGGTCGCCTGTGACCTATCAATGGTTCCGGAATAGTTCGCCCGTGCAGGGGGCCACAAACGCTTCCCTCATTTACGCCAACGCCCAGAGCACAAACGCGGGTTATTTTAACGTGGTCGTTAGCGACGCTTTTGGCAGTGTCACCAGCGCAGTGGCCGCAGTCACCATAAATGCGGCAATGGCGGACAATTTCATCGTATCGGGAGCCGGCGCGATCTCTGTCCTGGCGCTTCAGCCGGACGGAAAAATCCTCTTTGCCGGCCCAACTACTCAGTATGGAAACAAAGGCGCGCCTGGGCCGCTTCGGTTCAACGCGGACGGCTCGCCGGATCCAACGTTCGTCCCCGGAGTTACGAATCCCTCGCCTTACGGCATGGTGGTCCAGCCCGATGGAAAGATTGTGGTCTGCGGCACCGCAACTTACGCCCAGAGGACAGTCTATCTCTGGCGTCTCGACAACAACGGCTCGGTGGACGGCACTTTCACCAATAGACTTGGGTCGGGTCCCAACGGCACGGTTTATTGCCTGGCCCCGCAAGCCGATGGTAAACTCATTCTCGGCGGATCCTTCTCCTCCGTCAGCGGTCAAACGCACCAGGACATCGCTCGCCTCAACAGCGACGGCTCCCTGGACACCAATTTCAATGCCAGCGTCAGCGGCCCGGTTTATAGCCTGGCGGTGCAACCGGATGGCGCGATTGTTGTCGGCGGAACATTTAATACGGTTGACGGCCAGCCTCGAAACTATCTGGGCCGGCTTCATAGCGAGGGTTCACTGGACACCGGCTTCACTGCCAGCGCAAACTCCGTCGTTTATTGTCTGGCGGTTCAGGCCGACAACCGGATTCTCGTCGGCGGGGCTTTCACTTCGCTGAACGGCCAGGCCCGAAACGAAATCGCCCGGCTCAATACGAACGGCACGATTGACGCCACCTTCAATCCGAACGCGAACTATCTGGTCTATTCCATGATTCCTCAGACCGATGGCCGGATCGTTATCGGGGGCAGATTCACGACCGTCGGTGGGCTATCGCGTAACTATATTGCCCGCCTCAATTCAGATGGGTCGCTTGATTTGTCATTTAACCCGGGCGCAAGTGGCGTGTTTATTGGAAGCGATCCTGGTGTTTATGCTTTGGCGCTCCCATCGGACGGCGCAATTCTCGCGGGCGGGCAATTCACCAGCCTCGGTGGAATGGCGCGCACGAACATTGGCCGGCTCATCAATACCGAGCCTGCCACTCAAAGCCTGGCCTATACCAGCACCAACGTGACGTGGCTGCGCGGCGGCACCAGCCCTGAAATCTGGCGCGCGACCTTTGAGTCGTCGGGTGATGGGCTCAACTGGACAAATTTAGGCGTTGTTCAACGAATCACAGGCGGCTGGCAGTTGTCCGGCCTGATCCTCCCCACACTCCGCAACGTCCGCGCCCGCGGCTTCCTCGCCGGTGGCCAGTCGGATGCCTCGGCCTACTTTGTTCAGTCCGTCCTCGGTCCCCCAACTCTGGACACTCAACCTCTGAGCCGCACGAATATCGTCACCAGCACCGCGACCTTTTTCGTCGTGTCCTCAGGTGACTTGCCATTGAATTACCAATGGCTCAAGGGCGGTTCACCGTTGGCTAATGGGGGCAAAGTATCCGGGGCCGCGACAGCCGTCCTTACCATGAGCAACGTGTTCGGTTCCGAAATCGGCGGCTATTCCGTCGTGGTCTCCAACTCCAGCGGCAGCATCACGAGTTCAGTTGCGAACCTCACGGTTATCGAACCGCTTATCACCGCGCAACCCACTAACCAGTTTGCCAATGCAGGAGACACCGTGAGTTTTAGCGTGAGCGCTGCCGGATCCAACCCAATCAATTATCAATGGCGTAAAGGCGGCACAAACATTCCGAGCGCCAATTCGGCCATACTCACGCTGCCCAATATCTCCCGCGTGGACATCGCAACCTATTCCGTTCTAGTCTCAACTCCATACGGCTCGGCACTTAGCTCCAATGCCGCCCTCATGGTGAACCTGGCCGTTCCGGATTCGTTCAACCCCGGCGCAGGCGATGAGGTCCGGCTACTGGTGCCGCAGACCGACGGCAAAATCCTGGTTGGCTACAGCGGCACAACCAACGGCGGCGTCTCAGCCACTCCGCTGGTCCGGCTCAACACCAATGGCTCAGTGGACACCGCCTTCAATCCAAGCCCAAATAGCTGGTTGTACTGCATGACCGTGCAGACCAACGGCCAGATCATCGTGGGCGGCACCTTTCAGACCATCGCAGGCCAGATCCAGCCTTGCGTGGCCCGGCTCAACCCGGATGGAACGCTGGATGGCTCCTTCCGCCCGGGCATTACTTTGTTCGAGGGCATATTTCAGCCGGGTCTTTATTCCCTGGCGCTTCAGCCGGACGGAAAAATATTGGCGGGCGGGTTTTTCGACAGCCTGGCTGGCGGCACGAGTTCGAATTTATGCCGGCTGAATGTGGACGGTTCAAACGACACGACTTTCTTCTGCACTTTGGATCGCGAAGTCAGAACCATTGCGCTGCAATCCGACGGCCAGATCATCATCGGTGGAGATTTTACTTCGGTGAACGGACAACCCCACAACCACATTGCCCGTCTGGCTGCCAACGGCAGTCCGGACCCGACATTCAATCCGGGCACCGACAACCACGTTTATTGCCTCATCATCCAGCCTGATGGCCGGATCCTGGTCGCCGGCCAATTCACTACCCTGACCGGCATTTCGCACGCCAACCTTGGCCGCCTCAATACCGATGGCTCGCTCGACGCCGGTTTCACCGCCATGGCAAACAACATCGTTGAATCGCTCGCCTTGCAGGCCGACGGCAGAATCATCGTTGGCGGCTTCTTCTCCTCCGTCGCCGGCGTGACGCGCAATTCCCTTGGACGCCTTAACTCCGACGGCTCGCCAGACACAACCTTCTTCCCCGCGCTCTCGGGCTTCACTTCGAACGTATTCACGCCCGAAATCCAGTGCTGCACAATCCAGCCTGACGGCTCTTTGCTCTTAGGCGGAGCTTTCACCGCCATTAACGGCCAGCCACGCGCCTCGCTCGCCCGACTTGCGCCGACCGAGCCAGCCGGCCAATACTTGTCCTCTGATGGCCTGAGCATCACCTGGCTGCGAGGCGGCACAACCCCCGAGATCTGGCGCGCTACATTCGAAACTTCCCCGGATGGAACAAATTGGACGATGGCCGGGCCCGGAGCGCGCGTCGCAGGCGGCTGGCAATTGACCGGACTCTCGCTAACTCGCAATGAGCTGGTCCGCGCGCGTGGTTTCACCAGTGGCGATTATTACCAGGGCTCTTGCTGGTTCATGGAAAGCATCGCTCACGTCCTCGCGCCGCCGACTCTTGTGGCCAACGACGCCACTTTCGGCCTCCATTCCAACCAGTTCACTTTCAACGTGAGCGCCGTCCCCGGCCAGGCCGTCGTAATCGAGGCATCATCCAATTTTGTCAATTGGGTGCCCGTCCAAACCAACCTCCTCATGTCGGGAACAATCGTCCCGCCCGCAAACGCCGGCCTCTTTAATTTCACCGACCCACAAGCCGCTCTGTACCCGCACCGTTTTTATCGTGCTCGCCTGTACCAGGGGCCGTTGCCCGCGCCCGGATTCGGCGGCGGCCTGAGCTTCCAATCCAACCATTTCGGATTCAACCTGACCGGTGTCGCCGGCCAAACTGCGATCGTAGAAACCTCAACCAATTTGCAAACCTGGACCGTCCTGGCCACCAACCTTCTGACCACCGCCTCACTCTACTTCACCGACCCCGGCCCCTTAAACTCGCCTCAACGCTTTTACCGCCTGCGATTGCAGTGAGCCTGCCTCCATACATGCGGAGCAGTACGCCTTGCCAACGCTTCATTTTGAACGATACTAACCCTGTGAGCGCCTTTGCCGAAGCTATTGATCCGCTCGCTCAGGTGCGAGAGGTGGCTCAGTTGTGCTGGCGCACGTGTAACAGCTTTTTCGACTGGGAGCGCGATTGTGTGCTGAAGGCAAAACCTTCTGCTGAGATCCTCGACAAGCACCGTCAGACTCTTACGTGGCTCATTCGCATGATTAAGCTCCTGAATACAATGGCGTCTGATCCGGAATTCCCCGAGCCCGACATAGCAAATGATTTTCAGATCCTCCTCGATCGCCTGAATCATTCCTGGCAATTGGTCCACGAGCCCGGTATATCGGAAGAAGAAGCGGACAAGCTCCTGCAGGAATGTTTCCCAAATGAATCGGGAACTTGAGGAGCTGGTTAAGGCTATGGATGCAATGCGCGAAGCAAGAAACAGAGCCGATTACTTGCGGCGCAAAGCGACGTACGAAGCGGGACTCGATGCGGTGATTTCGCGGCGACCTGGCGTAGGCCGGCAGGCCCTTGACAAGGCAGTCACCCTTCAGTACCGCCGGTGGATAGCCTCCCAGGGCAAGCCGCCCACGATGCCGCCTCATACGTGACAATAATTGGAAGCAGCAGCTCAAGAAGGCAGGCAGTTACGTTTGGGCGGGTCCGTGTGCCGTGGTGGCGCCGCGTCTTAATAGGAATAGAGCCACAAACCAGCCCAGTGTCAGGAAGGCGAGAAGGAGTGCCACCGCGGACCAACGCAGAGAGAGGGGTAAGTGGAACGACGCAGGGCCTAAGTATATTTCGGTTTTGACCTGTGGTCTGTCACTAATCTGGTCCATCCGATTTATGTCCATCAGCATTTGGCCAGATGAATCGGTCCAATAGCTCACCTCTTGGGCGCCGACCAGGCCGAACCGGGAAAGTACCACGCAGTGGGGCCCGAAGGTCCAGCCGACGTGGGACCCAGCGCAATGAAGTGAGACGATATTCTGCGAATATACCTGGGCATGGGCAGCAGTACAACCAGCGACTATTGCTGCGCTCAGAATTCCACTGTGGAACACTCGTTTCATCAGTGCATACGAAGAATAACAGTGGGACAGTCCATTGTCACACCCAGCGCCAGTTTTGTCGTATGGTTTGGGACCGAGAATTTGTCGCCCGGAGGGCCAGCAAAAAGCAGGACACTGCGACGACGCTAACGGGAAACGAAGGCTCGGGCACGGCTTGAGCGGTGACGTTGAGTTGGGCGGGATTGGTGAGGCGGGTGTTGTAGAGATAGCCCACGGTGCTGCCGGATGTGGGCTGGCCGAAGATGGTTATGTCGCTGCCGCTGGCGATTGCGGACAACAGCGCTGGATCCGGATTGAGCGTCCAGGTTGAGCTGGGGCTGCCGGTAGCGGGCCAGAGGAACGTGCCGAGCGGGGTCAGGGTATTGGTGTTGCCGGTGCCTGGGAGGATCGTGGGCAAGGTGTTCCAGGTGATAGTAGTTTCATTCCAATTATTGTTGCTAAGCAAGTCGAGCTCAAAGTTGCCGGCGGCGATTTTGTTGAAACTGTTGTTGCTCGGCTGTTGACCAGCGGTGGCGACATTGGAAAAAAGCTTCAGGGACACGGAGGTCACGATCCAATTGCCTGCGCCGAACTGCGAATCGAAGCCAGACTGCAACGCAGACGTGTCGAAGAGGAGCAGCGTCTCTTGCGTGCGCGGTTGAGCGGTGGTAGGGGCGGCGATCTCCATGGCGCCCAGAGTGCCGAAGTTCGAGTCGGGCTGGCCAGAGGAGACAAAGGTATCGGCTGCCGCGGTTTGGGTGTTGGTGGAGGTTTGGGCCGGCAGTGTGGCGGGCATGATCAGCAACAGCACGGCGAAGCAGATAGCCTCGATTCTCATCGGATAAAGTCGGTCAAAGATTTCACTTTTCAACTACGGATGAATACGGATGCGGCAGGGACGCAGCCGAAGATAGAAGATAGAAGATTTCGAGGATCCGCCTGCGCTAAAGCTACGACGGACAGGCGAGGACGAGGACGATAACATTTGTGCAGATTTCCAGTTTAAGGCGAGCGGATGCGGTAGAAGCGGGTCTTGTTGCTGGCGGAATGGTCCACGAACTGCCATTGGTTCGAGGCGATTTGCACGGCAGGGCCGAGCACGGTCCATCCAGGCGTCGGCGTTAGAATATTGGTTGTGAATAGTACGCTGTAGGTGGCGCCGGCTGTCGTATTTGTGATGCTCACATAAAAGACCCCGTTGGAGGGCGTGCTTGCCTGAACGAGCACCGGGTGAACAGCCGCGCCCTGTGTCACTCGAATGGGCTGACCCAGCAAAGTGATAAAATTGGTGCGCGCATAATTATTGGTGTTCGCTGTGAAGTTGAAACTCACCACGCCATTGGTGGCGCCAGTGATGGTCAGCCACGGATCGGCTGCGACCGGCGCGAACGGTGCTGAAAGGTTCAGTGACGGCGGCAGGACGACCGGCAGCGAATCGCTGCCCGCAAACCAGGGCTCGGACCGGGTAGAAGGATCAATAAATGCGTAAGGCAACTCCTTGATGGCTGCATTTCCAAAATCGGCAATGAAAATGTTCTGGTTCGCGTCCACTCGCACACCGGTGGGATCGCTCAGGCCGTTCGGAACAACTGTCACCACGTTGCTGCTGGCCGCCACCCACTTGAGGATGTTGTTGCCGGAGCCGTTGGCAACATAAACGTTGCCTGAACCGTCCACCGCCACGTTCCAGGGGGTATTGATCCCGCCGATGGGAAGCGTACTCAGGGTAGCGGCGGCTGTATCGTACTTTTTGACCGCGTTGTCATAGGTATCGGCAATATAGACGTTTCCGCCCACGTCCACGTCGAGCCCGTACGGCGCGGACAGCCCGGCGGCAACCAGCGTCGCGCCATATCCGCTCGAGGTGACCCACTCGTTAACGGAATTATTACCCGGATTGGACCAATAAACATTTGTGCCGTAACCCAGGGAAAGTCCGGAAGGATTATAAGGCGCGGTGCTGGCCACGGTCAGAATGTTGCCGTCCGCAGCGCGCCATTCTTTGATTGCCTCGTTGTAATAGTCCGCGACGAAAATATTTCCGAAGGGGTCCACGCCAACGCCCTGAGGGATGTTCAGTCCACCAGAAATTACCGTCGAGACGGTGGAGGTGGCCGGCGTCCATCTTTTCACGGTGTTATTGCCGCTGTCGCTAATAATAACATTCCCGGTGGCATCTACAGCGAGATCTACCGGCTCAATCAATCCCGAGCCCACCAGCGTGGTGAGCGGGCCAGGCGCCTGGACATAGTTCGAGCCTGCCTGAGTGATGGTTACGGCCCTGGCATTGATGGTTAGTGTTCCCATGCGGGTTGGACCGGGATTGGCGTCGTATTTGAACAGGACATTTCCACTGCCGGTGCCGCTTGTGGAAGGCAGATGCAACCAGGGCGTGGCCGTGCCGGCCGACCAGAGACTGCTCGTCGGAATGATGAACTCGCTGACGGTATTGCTGCCGGCGGCCGGGCCAACCAGCAGATTGGTCGTCCCCACGCCGGCTGAAGGGTTCGCCATCACATTTAGCTCACTGATCATGCCGATGGTGCCGTGCAGAAAAATGTGGCAGTGCATCAGCCAGCGGCCCAGATTGCCGCCCATGGCAGCATCGTTTGTTGCCAGCGTGATCGGCCCGCCCGTGGCGCTGTCCGCCAGTTTTGGCCGGTCAGAAAGTTTGATGCGAAAGACCAGCGCCTGACCGGGAACAATGTCGAAGGTGTCCAGAAACTCATTGTAAGGAAAATCATAAAGTTTGGTTTGCAGATCGGCCGTGTAAATGGCAACCGGTTGCATGGAGAACCCGTGGAGATGATAGGGATGCACCGCGCTGCCGAAGCCACCGCCGCTGTTGGCGATAGCCAATTCCAGAATGTCGCCCGCGTGCGCCCAGAACGCAGTGGGTGGGTGCGGCACGTACGGCCAACTGCCGTTGCCGCTGTTTCCATCCAGGGCAGTGGCCGCATAGCCGCTGATGTTCGGCCCGCTATTGACGCCATTGGCCGGCGTGTCGTTCCTGAACTGGATCAATCCGTTGGTCGTGCCGTTGGCGGGAACTGGCGGCAGCGCCAGTGAGTTGGTGCTGAGCAGGCGCAAGTTCTCGGTGTACACTCCGATCGCCGATAATATGGGCCAACCGGCAGGCGGCGGAGGATCGGTGGCGCCGCCATTCGTCACTACGAAGAAAGCGACAGGATAGTTCGTCGGCAGAGAAGCGCTGAGGTTCCAGGCTCCCAACAAGGGATTGCCCACCAGTTGGATGACGTCCCCGTCGTTGCCGGAGGAATAGAACATCACATCTTCCCGCATACCTGATCCCAGGTTGACCGTGCCCGGGGCATATTGGAAATCGTAGCCTCCTTGCACTCCACCATCCAGGACCGCGTGATCCAGCAGCCCGCCTTGGCCGCCAATATGGTAGAGGTTGGTGTCGCCGGTCGGATTGCTGCACGGGTAGCGAAGGGTCAGATAAGTATTGCGGGAGATGGATTGGTTGAAGAGCTGCAAGCGAACGCGCTGGTGATTGCCGACGTAAAAAAGCGGCGCGGAAGCAGGTGCGGGCGCGCAAAAAGTCCCCGCCAGAGCTGCAACCGAGCCATTGCACAGGAAGATATCGCCAGGAGTCCCGGCCAGGCCGCACCCGAAAAAGTCGCCAGTGCCCGAAAGGACATAGTTTTCGCAAAGCTGTATGAGTGTATTCAGGCTGACATTGGTGCCATTGTAAATCTTGCCGACGAAACCGTTGGCAAAACTGATATCACTCATGACCAACTGGAACGTGCGGTTGGTCGGAGGCAGGACGTTGGCCGCCATGAGCGCCGTCTCGTTGGCATCATGAACAATGATCGGACCGTACATGCCGCCAAAAGTCGTGGTGCCCGGCAGCATGTGCGAGTGATACCAATACAGCCCGGGCCGGGGCACAATAAACCGGTAGGTGTAGGTTTGCCCGTTAAGGATCGTATCCTGGGTCACTGCCGTGCCGTCGCTGTCGTTGTCCAGTTCGATGCCATGCCAGTGGATGCTGGCGCCCTCGATGTTGTTGGTAAGCTGGTTTTTGAAATGGCAGATGACAGTCTGCCCCACGTTCAGTTCGATGAGCGGCCCCGGCAATTGCATGGGCGCGCCGCCGCCGCTCGGCGGATCGTCTTTGTAAATCAGCACGTGGACATTCGTTCCATTGATGCTGACGACAGCGTTGGTGGCGGTCAGGTAAAACTCGTTCACGAGCGCCGGATTAGTGTTCACATTGGTGACCCGGTAAAGCTGATTCGCTGCAGCCGTGCCCAACATCATGGCGCTGATCAAGATCACTGCTGCAAGCGACTGGAATGTGTAGCGCAGATTTCCAATCTGCTGTACCGCAGTGCTTCCAGCCTGCGAGCGGGACGCACTCGGCCGATCGGGCGGTCCGCCGATTGGAAATCGGCGATACAGCAGGTTGGAAACCTGCGCTACTTTCAAAGTCGAAGCCCCTTCCGGCAAAGTGAACTGCCCTCCAGTCACGGTCTTCAAAGCTTTTCTATCGCGAAATGTTCGCACGCTCGATCGTTTTAACGTTTTAACCTTTTAACCTTTTTAACCTTTTTAACCATTTAACTCTTTCAGGGCGAGCGGATGCGATAAAAGCGCGCCTTGTTGCTGGCTGAATGGTCCACGAACTGCCAGAGGTCGGGCGCGATTTGCATGGCGGGGCCGACCAGATTCCAGCCGGGCATGGGTGTAAGTATATTGGTTGTGGACACTACGCTGTAGGCCGCGCCGGCGGTTGTGTTCGTGAAACTCAGATAAAAGACGCCGTTCGAGGGCGTGCTTGCGCTGACGACCACCGGCTGGACGGCCGCGGCCTGCACCACCGGAATGCCCTGGCCAAGCAACGTGATGAAAGTGGTGCGTCCGAAAGAGTTGGTGTTTGGCGAAAAATTGAAACTGACCACGCCATTGGTAACCCCGGTGATCTGTAACCATGGATCGGGGTCAGTGGGCGCAAACGGTCCGGACAAGTTCTGGTTGGAGGGAATGACCACTGGCAGCGAATCGCTGCCCGCGTACCACGGTTCAGACCGGGTAGAAGGATCTACAAAAGCGTAGGGCAGTTCCTTGACAGCAGCGTGGCCAAAGTCGGCGATATAGATGTTCTGGCTCGCGTCCACCTTAACACCGGTGGGATCGCTCACTCCGGCTGGAACCACAGTGACCAGGTTGCTGCTGGCAGCCACCCATTTCAGGATATTGTTGGCGCTACCGTTGGCCACATAAACGTTACCGGAGCCGTCCACCGCCACGTTCCAAGGGGTGTTGATTCCGCTGGTTGCAAGCGTGCTCAAAGTAGCGGTGGCTGGATTGTACTTTTTGACTGCGTTATTGACAGTATCGGCGATGTAGATATTTCCCCCGACGTCCACGTCGAGCCCGTAGGAGCCGTCCAGGTTGGTGAAGACCAGCGATACCACGTTGCTGCTCGAGGCAATCCACTCGTTGATAGAGTTATTCCCCGGATCGGACCAATAAATATTCGTGCCGTAGCCTAGCGTAAGCCCGCTGGGATGCTGCGGCGCGCTCACAAGGGTGAAGAAATTGCTGTCGGCCGCGCGCCATTCTTTGATGGACTCACTACCAAGGTCCACGACGAAGATATTTCCGAATGGATCCACATCAATGCCCTGAGGAGTGCTCAGTCCGCTCGAAATTATAGTCGACACGGTGGAGGTGGCCCGCGACCATTTTTTGACCGTGTTATTGCCGCTGTCGCTGAAAATGACGTTGCCAGCAGCATCTACTGCGACATCCACCGGCTGAACCAGTCCCGAACCGACTAGCGTCGTCAACGGGCCAGGAGCCTGAACGTAGGTCGAGCCTGCCTGCGTGACGGTTACGGTCTTGGTATTGACTGTAAGTGTTCCCACTCGAGTTGAACCGAGGTTGGCATCGTAAGTGAACAGCACGTTTCCGCTGCCGGTGCCGCTGGTGAAAGGCAGATGCAACCAGGGCGTTGTGGTGCTGGCCGACCAGAGGGAGATCGAGGGGATTACAAATTCGCTGACGGTATTGCTGCCGGCAGCGGGGCCAACCAGCAAGTTGGTGGTTCCTACCCCGGACGAGGCGCCGTCCTGATTGATGGTGATGGGCTGGCCCAGGACGGTGAGTGTTCCCGAACGCGGGCCGCCAAGATTGACATTGACGCTGAAGTTCACAATGCCATTGGCCGAGCCATTGTAGTTTATCCAAAATGCGCTTGCCGTCGGGGCAAACGGCGGCAGCAGATTCTCGGTCGGCAGAAGGATTGTGGACAAGGAATCGGCGGTGGCTTCGGCCCCTTCATGTTGAGGAGTCGGGTCCACAAAGGCGTAGGGCAGTTCCTTGACCGCATTGTTGTTGAAATCCGATAGATAAACGTTGCCCGTTCCGTCCACGGCCACATCCGTTGGATCACTCAATCCCGAAGAGATCAAAGTGTCAACCGTGTTGCTGGCGAAGTTGAAACGCTTGATAGCGTTGTGGAAGCCGTCGGCAATGTAAATGTTTGCCCCGTCGTCCACGGCCAGGTTCCAGGGATGATTCAGATAATTGGAAGAAACGGTGGTAAACCAGGTGGGAATAAAAGTGAACGGGGGAATGAAAGTGTAACCAAATTTTTTGATCGCATTATTGCTAGTGTCTGCAACAAAGACATCTCCCGCAACGTCCACCGCCACGCCGTACGGAGAATTAAGTCCATTCGTCGTGTAGCCGTTGAGCGTGCCGCTTGAGGCGTTCCACACCTGGACAAGGTTTTGGCTGGGTATCGTGAGATAGACATTGCCCGAGTTATCCACCGCCAGTCCGGAGACACCCGTCGAAGTGGTGTTGAAGGCAGTGCTGACCGAATGTGTGGAGGCCGACCACATGCGAATAGCACTGCTGTTGAAATCCGCAAAATAGACATTGCCCAAACCGTCCAGCGCCAGGCCCTGCAGGGTGCCGAACCCGGAAGCAAGCGTCGTTACGGTGTTGCCTGATGGATTCCACATCTTGAGCGCGCCGTGGCCGCCGTCGCAGAAATAAACATTTCCGGCGCGATCCGCTGCCATGCCGGTCGGCCCGCTCAGGCCGGTAGCAAGCGTCGTGACTGGGCCGGGGGCCTGGACATAATTGGCGCCGGCCTGGGTCACTGCTACCGTTTCGCCCGCCACGTTCAGCGTGCCTGTGCGCGTCGAGCCCGGGTTGGCGTCGTAGGTGAACAGCACGATCTTAGTGCCGTTGCCTGTGGCATTGCCCGCGGGGAAGTGCAACCAGGGCACACTCGCCGTATTCGACCACGCGACTCCTGAATTGCCGGCCAGAATGACGCTATTGGTCCCGGCGGACGGCCCGACCAGGCGCGTTGCTGTGTTGGGAACGACATTGAGTTCACTGATCATGCCGATGGTGCCGTGCAGAAAAATGTGGCAGTGCATCAGCCATCGTCCCAAATTGCCGCCGGTAGCAGCATCAGTTCCCAGCGTGAGCGGACCGCCTGTCGCTGTATCCGCGAGCACAGGCCGGTCAGAAAGTTTGATTCGAAAGACCAGCGCCTGGCCGGGAAGAATGTCGAACGTGTCAACGAACTGATTGTAAGGAAAATTGAAAAGATTGGTTTGCAAATCCGACGTGTAAAAAGCGACCGGTTGCATCGAGAAACCGTGGAGATGATAGGGGTGCACGGCGCTGCTGCCTCCGCCATCTGTGCCGGTGTTATTGGCAATGGCCAACTGCACAACGTCACCGGCGCGCGCCCATAGGGCCGTAGGCGGGTGCGGCACATCGGGCCAACTGCCATTGCCGCTGTTTCCATCCAGGGCCGTGGCGGCGTAGCCACCGATGTTTGGCCCGGTATTGACGCCATTGGCCGGGGTGTTGTTCATGAGCGAGATTAGCCCATCCTGTGTGCCGTCGGCGGGGATTGGCGGAGACGCCAGGGTATTTGTGTTAAGCAGACGCAGGTTCTCGTTCGAGGCTCCGATGGCCGACAACAAAGGCGAACCGGAAATCAGCGGGGTGTTCGTGGCGCCGCCGTTGGTCAGCACGAAGAACGCGACTGGATAATTGGTCGGCAGCGTCCCACTCAGTTTCCACGAACCCGCCAAAGGATTGCCGACCAGTTGAATGACGTCCCCGCTATTGCCCGAGGAATAGAACAGCACATCCTCGCGCATGCCCGAGCCCAGGTTGACGGTGCCGGAGGCGTATTGGAAATCGTAGCCGCTTTGCACGCCGCCATCCAGGACGGCATTGTCCAGCAAACCGCCTTGCCCGCCGATATGATACAGGTTGGTGTCGCCGCCCGGATTACTGCACGGATAGCGAAGAGTCAGGTAGCAGTTGCGGGAGATGGATTCGTTGAAAAGCTGCAAACGCACCCGTTGGTGAATTCCGATATGAAAAAGCGGCGATGAACCTGTCGTCGGCGCGCAAAAAGTCCCCGCTCGAGACGCAACCGAGCCATTGCAGAGCAGGATATCGCCAGGAGGGCCGGCGACACCGCAGGCGGCCCCGTTGGCGTTGGGCAGGCCAAGAATATTATTTTCGCAAAGCTGAATGAGCGTGTTCAGGCTGAAATTGGTCCCATTGAGAACCTTGCCGATGACGCCATTGGTGAAACTAACGTCCGTCATGACTAACTGGAACGTGCGGTTGGCCGGAGGCAGGACGTTCGCCGCAATGAGCGCCGTTTCGTTGGTGTCGTGGACGATCAGTGGTCCATACATGCCGCCAAAAGTCGTCGTGCCCGGCAGCATGTGTGAGTGATACCAAAACAAGCCGGCCCGCGGCGCGATGAACCGGTAAGTGTAGGTTTGCCCATTAAAAATCGTATCCTGCGCTACTGCGGTGCCGTCGCTGTCGTTGTCCAATTCGATGCCGTGCCAGTGGATGCTCGCGCCCTCGATGTTGTTGGTGAGCTTGTTCTTGAAATGGCAAATGACCGTCTGTCCCACGTTCACTTCGATAAGCGGCCCCGGCAGTTGCATCGGCACGCCGCCCCCTGCGGGTGGATCGTCTTTGTAAACGAACACGTGAACGTTTGTCCCATCGATGCTCGTGACGGTGTTGGTGGCGGTCAGGTAGAACTCATTCGTAAGCGAGGGATTTGGGCTTACGTTGGTGACTCGGTAGAGCGGATTCGCTGCGGCCGTGCCCAACAGCATGGCGCTAATCAAGATCACCGCTGCAAGCGACTGGAATGCGTAGCGCAGATTTCCAATCTGCTGTTTCGCAGTGCTTCCAGCCTGCGAGGCGCACGCATTCGGTTGACCGCGCGGTCCGCCGATTGGAAATCGGCGATACAGCAGGTTGGAAACCTGCGCTACTTGTAGCAGGCTCGAAGCCCGGCCATGCAAACTGTGCCCCTCAGTCCAGGTATTCATAGGTTGGTTAGCAAAGTTTTCGAACGCCCTACCGTTTTGACGTTTTAACCTTTTAACGATTTAACGATTTAACTCTTCGGCTGGCTCCCATCTCCCATCTTCCATCTCCTATCTCCTATCTCCCGCCGCGTCCTTCAACGCCCCCACCAGCGCATCAATTGCCGCGTCTCCCTCGAATGAAGTCAGATAGGGCTTGGAACGGACGATGCCAGACTTGTCTATCACGAAAGTCCCATGTTGGGCCGACCCAACCTGATCGCCCGCTCCTATCCGAGCGCGCATGGCATACGCATCTATGGTCTTGCTGTCGGGATCGGACAGGATCGGAACATTGATTTTCCTTCGCTTGGCAAAGCGCTTCACCTTTTCAGGCGCGTCGTAGCAAATCATTACCACCTGCCCGCCGGCAGCCTGGAATTTCGGAAGATTCTGCGACAGTTGAACCGTCTGGAGCTGGCAATAAGAGCACCAGTCAATCGAACGGATGAACACCACCGCCACAGGCCCGTTCCTGGTTAGCGTGCCCAGTGAAAACTCCAGGTCATTCTGATCTTTCAGAACGAAGGGCGGAGCTGGATCGCCGATAGCGATCTCCTTAGGTTTGGTAACGCCCTCTCCAAAGATGTTCGCTCCTGCGGCCAGGAGCGCTATGAGGGCCAAAAGCATAAGGGCTCGAGGACACAAGTTCGATGACATATCGTAGGGCGGGCTTTCGAGCCTGCCGGTGAGGGCGGCTTTCCAGCCGCCCGATGGACGCCGGGCTGAAAAGCCCGGCTCACCG
>PSRM01000058.1 GCA_003176045.1 Verrucomicrobiota bacterium
GAACCCCTCACCCCGGCCCTCTCCCCTTCGGCCCCTTCCCCCTGACGAAGGGGAGAGGGAGAATCGTCGGCCGGGTGTCTTGCAAAGGAACGTTCGGGGGTTCAATGCGCGAAGGAACTTCGGGGAAAACTCCCGACCCTCACCCTTTCGGCGCTTTCCCCCTGAGGAAGTCCCGATGGCTCGGGATTTCAGTCCGAGGGAGAGCCGTCGGCCGCGGGTGGCGTTCTTTGGCACATCGCACCGCTTTGGCGGTTGGGATTTCCTGAGGTGGCTGGTGATGGCGGTAATACTGTTCGAAGCATTGGTTTTGGGTGGACGAGCGTTTGGGCAGGATACAAACACGCTGCAGATCATCCAGCAGCTTCAGAAGCGGATTGATGAGCTGGAGCAGAAGGTGAAGAGGCTTGAGGCGGACAAGGAGGGAAGAGAAACCGAACAGAGCCGCGCGCGTGAGGCAGCAGCCCAGGCACAGCAGAAAGCGGCAGAACTGGACAACAAACTTCAGGCGCTGGAGAAAGCGCGGGCACAGGACGCGGAGGCAGCGGAGGCAAAATCGAAGGAGGCACAACGGGCTCAGGAACGCGTTAGTGAACTCGACAAGAAATTACAAGGTCTCGAGCAACAGCGAGAGCACGATGCAAAAGTCGCTGAAGCAAAGGCTACAAATGCTCCGGTAATCACAGTTGGGGAAAAAGGTTTCTCAGTCAGGTCGGCAAACGGAGATTTCGGCCTCCAGGTGGGAGCGGTGCTGCAAGTCGATTCCCGAACGTTTTTGGACGAGCCTGGGGTGACTGGCAACGACGCCTTCCTGCTGCGGCGGGTAAGACCGACGCTGCAGGGAACGCTATTTAGAGATTTCGATTTTCTGGTCATGCCGGACTTTGGGCCAAGCACTCCGGTGCTTTATGACATGTGGTTGAACTACAAATACAAGCCTGAATTGCAACTGATGGCGGGGAAATTCAAATCACCGGTGGGACTGGAACAGTTGCAGGCAGACCGGGACCTTACCTTTAATGAAAGGACATTGGTCACAGCTCTAGTGCCGAACCGCGACATCGGGTTCATGTTGCATGGAGACTTGTTCAAGGAGGCGATCAGCTATTCAGCCGGCATTTTTGACGGGGTGGGCGATGGCCGAAATAATACACTCAACGCGGCCACCCAGAATTATAAAGCGTACGAGGGACGCTTGTTTTTCCAGCCGTTCAAGCCCTTTAGCGAACCGGGACCGACTCCGGAGCCCGCTTCTGCGGTGCTGACCGCCCTTAGAGGCTTCGGATTTGGCCTCGGAGGCAGCTACCAGCGTTTGCAGGGAACCAATACAACCGACCTGCCGCAAACAACCGGCGGAAGTCTGCCCGGCTTCACCACTGACGGGCAGCAGCAGTTTTTTGCCTACAATCCAACGAACAAAGCAACTGTGCTGGCGACAGGTGAGCATTGGAGACTTTCGCCGCAAGCGTACTATTACTGGGGCCCGTTTAGCTTATTTGGGGAATACGTGATTTCGGACCAACAGGTGACGCGAACGGGGGCTGGTGTGCAGCCCAACGTGCGATTGGCAAATACTGCCTGGGAAATAACAGCCGGCTGGGTGCTGACAGGTGAAGAGGCATCCTGGAGGGGACGGGTGGTGCCCAGGCACAATTTCAACCCTTTCCAGGGCGGATGGGGCGCCTGGGAGGTGGTGGGAAGGTATTCGGAGTTGCACGTGGACGACGCGGCGTTTCCGAACTTTGCGGACCCAGCAACCTCGGCGCATGCAGCAAATGAGTGGGCCGTAGGTTTGAACTGGTACCTAAATCGAAATGTATGGCTGAAAGGCAGCTACTCACACGGTTGGTTCGAAGGCGGGGGCGGAAAGGGAACGTCTGCACCTGCCACGATTACCAGGCAGGATGAGAATGTAATCTTCACGCGATTACAGTTTGCGTTCTGAGCGGAATGGAATGGTGGAACACTGGAAAAATGGAATGATGGAATACTGGAATCATGGAATGATGGAGAATGGCTGAGTGCATGAAAGAGATGCTGGATACTGGATACAAGATACTGGATGAGTGGATAGATGGATTGGTGGATGATGGACGGAAAATCGCTGAGAGGATTAATGGAATGCTGGAATGATTGCACGATGGATTTGCGTTTAAAAGAATTTGATTCGCCGGGGATCGTTGGCGACGTCGGAAAGACACGAATTACACGAATTAACACGAATTCGTGCAAATTCGTGAGATTCGTGTCCTTTCTATGGTTCAGTGTCGGGATGATGGGCAGCGCGTGTTTTGGAGAGAAAATCACGCTGCGTGTGGGCCATTTTCCGAACATTACGCATGCCCAGGGCCTCATTGGCCATTACCTGACCCGACAAGGCAAGGGGTGGTTTGAAGAACGCCTTGGCAAAGACGTGCAGGTTCAATGGTTCGTTTATAATGCGGGGCCTTCGGCCATGGAGGCGATTTTTGCGCGGTCCATTGACTTGACATACGTCGGCCCGAACCCAGCGATCAATGCTCATATAAAATCCAGGGGTGAGGAGATCCGCATTGTGGCCGGGGCATGCAGCGGCGGGGCGGCGCTGGTGGTGCAACCCGATGGGCGAATCGGCAAGCCTGTTGATTTTAAAGGCAGGAAGGTGGCCACGCCGCAGCTCGGGAACACGCAGGATGTCGCTTGCCGTGCCTGGCTCGGGGCGCAGGGGTTCAAGGTCACGCAATTGGGCGGCGACGTGCTGGTCGTGCCCACGGCGAACCCCGATCAACTGGCGCTGTTCCAAAAAGGCGGCGTGGACGCTGTGTGGACTGTGGAACCCTGGGTTAGCCGGCTGGTTTTGGAGGCGAGAGCGAAGGTTTTCCTTGAAGAAAGCTCGGTCTGGCCGCAAACCGGGGGCAAGTACGTGACGACCCATCTCACGAGCAGCGTGAAATTTCTGACGGAACATGCAGATATCCTTCGCAAATTCCTCGCGGCGCACGTGGAGCTGACGCAATGGATCAATGAACATCCGGAGGAAGCGAAAAAAATGCTGAACGAAGAAATCAAGCTGGAGACAACCAAAGGCCTGCGGCCCGAGATACTCGATAACTCGTGGAAACGGCTGGAGATCACGTGGGACCCGATCAGCCGCTCTTTGGTGAAATCGGCCGAAGACGCGCACCGCATCGGATTCATTAAATCGGAGCCGAACCTTTCGCGGATTTATGATTTGAAGGTGTTGAATGAGGTCCTGAGTGGAAAGGGATTACCCGCCGTGAATTGACATAATAAATGGAATTTTTAAGACAGGAAAATTTAAGACAGGAAAATGGAATCAGATTGCAGGCAGGAAAATTAAGCGGCAGGAAAATGGAATTGGAGAATTTTCTTGCCTTTGTTTTTTGTCTTCCTGTCTTCAATTTTTCTGTCTATCCGCTCTCGCAATGATGCAGATAAGACAGGAAAATCTGAGACAGGAAAATGGAATTAAAATTTTTCTGCCGCGAAATTTTCCTGCGTTTCTTTTCTATTCTTCTCTTTTTAACATGGCTCCCAGGACTCTCCTATCTTAGAACCATGAACACTGAGTTTCATTACCGAAGCGAGCCCGCGGAAAAGCTGGCGATAGAATCTGTTTCGAAGACGTTCAATGGCCGCAGCGGGAAGGTGCATGCGCTCGACCAGGTGAGCCTGAACATCAAAGAAGGCGAATTCGTGTGCTTGCTGGGACCCAGCGGCTGCGGCAAATCTACCCTGCTGAACATCATCGCGGGATTGGATCCGCCCGATAGCGGCCAGGTGCTGGCCGACGGAAAGGCTGTGACCGGCCCTGGACGCGAGCGGATGGTGATGTTCCAGGAATCGGCGTTGTATCCGTGGCTGGACGTTTTAGGCAACGTACTGTACGGGTTGAAGCTCAAACCAAATCTGACAAGGAGCGAGCGCCGGAAGGTGGCCCATTTTTATCTGAAGCTGGTTGGTTTGGAGAAATTCGTCCATGCGCACGTGCACGAATTGTCCGGGGGCATGAAACAGCGTGTGGCCCTCGCGCGCGCGCTAGCGCCCAATCCGCGAGTGTTGCTGATGGACGAGCCGTTCGCGGCGCTTGACGCTATGACTCGCGAGCAGCTCTACGGCGATCTTCAGGAGATTTGGGGCAAGCAACGCAAGACGATCGTGTTTGTTACGCACAACGTGCGCGAAGCCGTTTGCCTCGGAGACCGTGTGATTCTGTTCTCGCGCAGTCCGGGAAAGATTCAGGACCATTTCGATATCGCGCTGCCGCGTCCGCGAGGGATGAATAGCGCGAACCTGGCAAATTATGCGGCGGCGATTGATGAGAGATTAAAGGAACTGCTGAAGAAGGAACAGGGGGAGTTAAATGAGTTAAAAGTGTTAAATGGTTAAATGAGTTACAAAGTTACATTGGGAGAAATTGCGCGGCTTACGAAAACTTTTATGCATAGTGATGGAGATGCAGACAGCGAGACATGGCGGAAACCGAAAATAGAAAATAGAAGATAGAAATAGAAGAAATCGAGGACGAGGACGAGGACGAGGACGAGGACGATAGAATTCGATGAAGCGTGCCCTGAAAACCATCATTGCCTTTGCGTTGCTGGTGGCGGTTTGGGAAGGGCTTGTGCTGGCCAAATTCTGGTCGCCTGTGTTGCTTCCGTCGCCAGTGGACGTGGGCAAGTATTTGATTGATTCCATTCGGGACGGAACGCTGCTGAAAGCGAGCGCGATCACGATGAAACGTTTGGGCCTGGGTTACGCCGTCGGTTTAGTTTTGGGCCTGCCGCTTGGGTTGTTAATTGCTCGATTCAGATTTTTTCAGGATACACTGGGCCTGCTGGCGTTGGGGGTGCAAACCCTGCCGAGTGTTTGCTGGGCGCCGCTGGCGTTGCTTTGGTTTGGCCAGACCGAAGCGGCAATGTTCTTCATCGTCATCATGGGTTCGCTTTGGTCCATCACGTTGGCTACCGACGCCGGCGTGCGCAACGTGCCGCCGATTTATGCCCGAGCTGCGCGCACGATGGGATCGAGGGGCTGGCACACATGGCTGACGGTGATTTTGCCGGCGTCATTGCCCTTTGTGGTAAGCGGAATGAAACAAGGCTGGGCATTCGCGTGGCGGTCGCTGATGGCCGCAGAGATTTACATAACCGTCCTCACGGGGTTCGGATTGGGTCAACTGCTCCACTACGGGCGCGAGTTGAACGCGATGGAGCAAGTGATAGGGATCATGTTCGTGATCGTGCTCATTGGGCTGCTTGCAGATAAACTCTTGTTTTCCCCCATCGAAAGGTTCATGCACCGGCGGTGGGGGACGGCGAAATGAAGGACGAGGGCCGAGGGGCGAGGGGCGAAGCTAGAGAATTAACTGAGTTAAATAAGTTAAATAGGTTAAATGGGTTGCATAGGTTACATACGGGGCGAAACGGGCCGCGGAATAGCCAATAGGCAATCGCCGAGAGCCAAGGGGAAGGGGCTACAGTTCCAGCAACTTGCGCTGCCAGTTCATCAGTTCGGCGGCGTGTTTGTCGCGGTCATGAGCGAGATCAGAGAGCATGGCGCGGCTGGCGATGAGGGTCGGATCAATATCGAGCTCGGTGGCTCGGGTATCGCGGCGCTTTTGCAAATCCATGTAGCGGCGCCGCTCGGTTTCGCTGGGCCTGCGGCTGATGGAACGCAGGATTCGGGGATGGTGTTCCGGAGAAAGATTGAGTCCTCCGGCGATCGCTTTGAGGAGGCTTTGACGGCGGCGATCTGAGATACGGCGGGGTAGAAATGGTTCGATGGAGCGGCCGGTTGAGGAAGCCGCGGCGATGCTGACCAGCGCCTCATGACTCAAGATGAAGAACGGGGGTTTGTTGGCGTGGAGCGCTTCGGTTTCGCGCCAACGCCAAAGTTCGCGCAGGATGGCCAGAGCCGGACGGGCAAGCAGATGGCTGCCTTTCATGCGCCAGACCGAATCCATATCCGGCGGGCGCGGGCGGCTGGCCTCGGCGATGAGTCTGGCGCAGGATTCCTGGTGCCAGGCCAGGCGGCCCCTGGCGTCGAGATCGGTTTTGAGCCTGTCGGATAGCGGCCGCAGATAATGCGTGTCGTTGCGGGCGTAGCGTTCCATGCGCTCGGTCAGCGGGCGCAGGGCCCAATTGGCTTTCTGGGCTCCTTTTTCGAGTTTTACGGCGAGCAGTATTTCGACCAAATGACTGAGCCCGAATTGGCGCAGGCCAAGCAGCCGCGCGGCGAGCATGGTATCGAAAATGGCGCTGGGCACGAATTCGTGATGTTTGAGCAGCAGGCGCAGGTCGTAATCGGCGCCGTGCATGATGAGTTCATGGCCGGAGAGGGCATCCAGCAGAGGGTCCAGGTTGATGCGGGCCAGGGGATCAATGAGATAATCGCCCGAGACGGTACTGATTTGGATCAGGCACACTTTCTCGGGGTAAGCGTGCAAACTGTCGGCCTCGGTGTCCACGGCCACCCATGAGGCGGCGCGCAGGACGCTGATGAAACCGGATAGCTTTTGATCCGTGTCTATCACGGAGCGTGAAAATACTACAAGACTACAGGACTACAAGACTACAAGACCACGAGACGACGAGACCACAAGACCACAGGACCACGGACCACTGACCACAGACCACTGACCACTGACCACAGACCACTGACCACAGACCACTGACCGAAAGGGCCAAGACATTGAAAAGACGAACTTTCAACGTTCAACATCGAACATCCAACATTCAAATCTGAACCCTGAACCCCTCGACCCTCGACCGGTGTCCTGCTACAATCGTGCGATGAATCTGGCTGAAGCTTTCGGAGAATCTGTCCGCAAGCACGCGGAAAAAATCGCTTTATTTTGGGGCGAGCGGGAGTTTTCCTATAGCGAATTGTGGGAACAGACGCTGGTGGTGTCGGAACAATTGCTCAAGGATTTTGGGGTCAAACACGGGGATCGGGTGGGTCTGTGGTTGAAGAACTGTCCGGAGTTTGTCCCATCTTTCTTCGGTATCATTAGTGCTGGGGCGGTGGTGGTGCCCATCAACAATTTTCTGAAACCCGATGAGGTCAGCTATATCGTTGCCGATGCAGGGATCGAGGTTTTGATCACGGACCAGGAACTGTCGAAGTATTTGCCGGCGTTAATCGAGAAGAAGCCGCGTTTGCGATCGTTTATCACGGCGTCAGAGGACGCGAGCAAGAATAGAAGGGACGGAAGGGACAGAAGGGACGAAAGGGCAATTTGCGCTACCCCACAGGCCTACCCGCACGCGGATCCGATCGTGGCGCTCCGCCCGACCCTCGACCCTCGACCCTCTGCTGAACTCGCGGTTCTGATCTACACTTCAGGCACCACAGGTCGCCCGAAAGGCGCGATGCTTTCGCATGCGAATTTGCTCAGCAACGTGGAGAGCTGCAGGCACGTGTTGAAGACGGTGGAAGCCGATCGGCTGGCGGTGTTGCTGCCGCTTTTTCACAGCTATATGCTCACGGTAGGTTTGTTGCTGCCGTTACTTGTGGGCGGTTCGATTGTGCTGGTTAAATCATTGCACCCGCTGGCCAAGGCACTGCAGGAAATCCTTGCGCGGAGGGCCACGGTGCTCCCGGGCATTCCGCAGTTCTTCCGCGCGATGATTGGCGCACCACTTCCTTTGCCGCTTCCGCTGCGGCTTTGCGTTAGCGGCGCTGCTCCGCTGCCCGCCCAGGTTTTGAGCGAGTTCGAGGCCAAATTCCATATTCCACTCATTGAAGGCTACGGCTTGAGTGAAGCCAGTCCGGTCGTAACGAAAAATCCATTGGACGGAAGGCGCAAGGCCGGCTCCATCGGACTGCCGATTCCGAATGTCGAAGTGAGCATTCAGGATGACTCAGGGCGTGAGTTGGGCGCGGGAGCAACCGGCGAGCTTTGTGTGCGCGGGCCGAATGTGATGCTGGGATATTGGAACAGGCCTGAGGAGACGGCCAAAGTCATGCGCAACGGGTGGTTGGTAACGGGCGATATCGGGCACCGCGACGCGGATGGCTATTATTACATCACCGACCGCAAAAAAGACATGTTGCTGGTCAATGGCATCAATGTTTATCCGCGCGAGATCGAGGAGGTTCTTTATCGGTTTCCAGGCATCAAAGAGGCGGCGGTCATCGGCAAACCCGATCCGCGCAAGGGCGAACAACCGGTCGCGTTCGTGGCGCTGGAGAATGGCGCGCCTTTGGACGAGAAAGCGCTGCTGGATTTCGTTCGGGAAAAACTCGCGGACTATAAGGTGCCGCGGAAAGTGGTCGTGCTGCCTGCCCTGCCTCGCACGGCGACAGGAAAAGTGCTGAAGACGGAGCTAAGGACGATGGCCACGGCCTGAAAGACGAACCTTGAACCTTGAACACCGAACTTAGAACCTTGAACTAAAAAGCCCGGCTTCGCCGGCCAAAGTGTGAATAAATGCACGCCGATGAAAAATGCAAAATGCTCGATGATCAATGCTCAATGAAACCTTACCTCCTGCCGCTGATTGAGCATTGAGCATTGAGCATTGAGCATTTGTCATTGACTTGATGAACCCTGAACCCTGAACCCTGACCCCTCCGTCGCCATGGAACAAGACTCGCCAGTAATTACCGAGGCCTGCTCGGAGCACCCGGACGCTCCCGGGTGCCGCCTTGCGCGCAAGGCGCTGTTCGGGTTTGTGCTCACGTTCATCATTTCGCGAGCCTTGGTGTTCCTGATTATGTCAGGGCGAATCCCGAACCTGTTCCTATTCCTGCGCGGGACGCACGTCCACCACCTGAATTACGGCATTTTCCTGCTTGCGGCTGTGGCCGGCTACGTTTTGTTTGCGCGGCCGGAGGGGCGGCGATTGGAATGGGCTGCGCTGATTTATGGCCTGGCGCTGGGGCTAACCTTCGATGAGTTCGGGATGTGGTTGCACCTGGGCGGCAGTTATTGGCAGCGAGCAAGTGTGGATGCCGTGATCGTCGTGGCCGCATTGATCGGGCTGGTGGCCTATGCGCCATCCATCAAGCGATTCGAGTCGCATCACTTTTTTGGGTTTATAATTCTGGTGGTGGCGATCGGCGGCTTTGTCTGGGTCATGTTCCTGGCGGGTAGCCGGTTGGGCGATAAATACGGGCCGGCGCTGCAGAAGATCGAGGACAGTTCGTCGCCGTAGGAGCGCGGCATTTATCCATAAGAATTCAATTGAACAGGAGCAAACAGAGAAAACAGAGGAATGAACAACGAGCCAAACGGTTTTTCGTTACCTTTAGAGCCATTAACTAAATCGTGACGCTTGATCCATAGCTTCGTATCCCAAAAAGCCCTAGCCGATTTCCGTGTTCTCTGTTTCCTAGCTGTTCCTCTTCTGAATAGTTACCGATTGATGCCGCTTGAGCATCCTTTGGATATTGAGCGTTCGGCGAATCTAGACGGCGAAGAAGGTCGTGCGGTGAAGCGGGCTAAAGCCCGCGCTCCTATTTCACCTGGAATCCCACCTTCAACCGTTCGAGGGTGGTGCCTTCGTCCTGGCTGAGCTGCGAAAGGTTTTTGTTGTAAGTGGACAGGGCCAGAATTTCGTTGCCGCGCGCGGTAGTCAGATCGCGGAGTTTTTGAAGGACTGTGTAGGGAGTGCTTTTGCCGCTCTGGAGCTTCTTTTCTTCCGCATCGAGGTCGGCCTCGGCAAATTGGCGAGCGGCACGACGGGCGCCGACCTGTTCGTAACTCGATCGTGCGGTGCGGATATCCTTGTCAATGTCAACCATGATGTCGCGCTCCCATCGCTTAACGGTTAAAACGAACCCTTCCATTTGCGTCTTGTGGAGTCGATAAGTATTTCGCGGTGCGGTGCGCGACAAGGGCATGCTGATGCTTCCCCCGACCGACCAGGAAGGCTCGTTTTGTTCCATGTCAGAGAGCGCACCGCTGAAAACCAGGCCCGAACCGTTATAACCAAATGTGCCGAACAGATCGAGTTCGGGAAGAAGCTGGTTTTTGTCGTACTTTAATTGAATGCCGTGCCTTTCGACATCCAGCCTGGCCTGGACGATCTCGGGCCGCTTGGTGAGGCCCTGGGCCCAACTTTCCTGAAGACTGAAAGATTGGCGTGGCGCTGTCAGTTCGCCCACTGGTTCAATGGGCTCCGGCGCCAGGTCCCGGTATTGGCCGGTGATAAACGATTTGATCGTGGCTTCCTGAACGGCCAGGCTATTTCGGGCGTCAATCAGATCCGCCTCGCTGGCCGCCGCCTGCGATTCCGCGGATCTGAGGTCCAGGGGGGCCAAAGCGCCCACTTCGACTTTCTTTCGGTTTTCGGCCACCAGGCGTTGGGCTGCCTCCAGGGCTTTCTCCTTTACCACCACATTCTCACGGTTATAAATCAGGTCATAATAAGCCTGTTCCAGCCTCGTGATGATCGTAATGATTTGCAGTTTCAAATTCCACTCGGACCACTTCAAGCGGTTTTTATCCTGGCGAATGGTCAGGCGCGCGCTATCAATCCAAAAATTCTGAAGCAGGGGTTGGGTGATGCTGGCCTTCACCGATGCGGCGCTGTTTTGGAACGGGACAGGCACATTCTCCGTCTTGGATGTGACAATGCCTCCGTTGGTGGTTAGGACCGTAACCGGCACGAAGCTGTCGCCAGTCTGATCATTCAGCCTGGACTGCACATTGTATTTCGTGCCCCACGGCGTCAGCCCGTTGAGTATGTTCGCGCTGAAAATGTCGTTGTCCGACTTGACGCCTGGGATAGGAAACCCGCCGATCACCGTAGCCCCTTGCACAGTGTGATCGTGTTCTCCTGAGATACTAATCGTCGGATCGTAAGCACCGTAATCGGCCGCCAGAGTGAAGACAGCCGCAGTGTAGCTCGAGCGGTCAATTTGGAGATCCAGATTATTTTTCAACGCCAACTCGATGCAGTCGTGCAGTGATAGCCTCCGCACGTCGGCAGGAGCATTAGTCTGGGCGAGGACGGATGAACAAAGGGCAGCCAGTGCCAGGCAGGCGCCAAAAAAACGATTAACAGAAAACCCTGCGCCAATGAGCCAGGCAGGGAACCAGGATCGCTTATCAGTGGTCAGCAGACTCATCTTGGGGCGAAGATTGCTGGATTGCGCGGCCTTGGTCAATTATTCATTTGCCGCCCTGGCCAGACGATCCGAGATGGCCCGCCATTCATCGCCCGGCGGCGGTGCTTCGACGATAATCAATTCAGCGCCAGATTCATCGCACCGGTGCAACTCAGCGTAGAGGGCGCGCGCGAAAGCGGCTGGATCATGCGGAACGACCGAGACGCCACCCAATCCCTTCCCCGATGGAATCCGAGTGTGGGCCAGAACGTGGGTTTTTGAACCTTGAACTTTGAACTTTGAACTTTGAACTTTGAGATCCGCGTCGTTTCGCCAGGCGAGCACGACGAGTCTTGCGTTGGGCGCGTAATGCCTTGGCAGCAGGCCGGGGCTGCGGAGCGGAGCGAGGACAGCTCGTCCGCGCGATTCAGCTTGCTCGACTCTCGGCCCCCGACCCTCGATCGTTTCATGTTCCAACACCGCGAAAATGGCTGTCTCATGAATCAGGCCCGGCCGCAGCACCCGCGGCCGTGTCTCAGTGAGGTCAAAAACGGTGGATTCGATACCAACCTGGCAGGGACCGCCATCCACTATCAACGGGATCACCCGGCCCAGAGATTTCCGCACATGATCGGCCGTAGTTGGCGAAAGGCCGGTGGAAACGTTCGCGCTTGGCGCGGCCAACGGAAAGCCGCATCGAGTGATGACGGCCTGGATGATCGGATGGCTGGGCCAGCGCACGCCAACTGTTTGCCCGCCCGCGGTTACAATAGGCGGAATCTGGTTTGAGCGAGGCAAAACCAGGGTGAGCGGGCCGGGCCAGAACTCCTGGGCGAGCCGGTGGGCAGACGTGGGCCAAACCGTGACACAGCTTTTCGCCATTTCTATACTGGAGACGTGAACGATGATGGGGTTGTGAGCGGGCCGGCCCTTGATTTCGAAGATGCGAGCGACAGCGGACTTGTTCAGAGCATTGGCTGCCAGCCCATAGACAGTTTCAGTGGGCAACGCCACGACCTCGCCAGCACGAAGCAACTCCGCCGCGCGCTCGACGGCTTGCTCAAAAAGCGCCGGGGTATAGGTAAGGAAAATCTCGGCGCTTGCGCGGCGCTGGTTTTGCACGGCGAGAATCTAATCGCCGCTCGGGAAAGGCCAAGCTGGAAGTCGGGGAGGTGGATTGCTGCCGGTGAGCCGCCGATCGAAATGGAAACCACGAATGAACACGAATGAACACGAATTTTTGCTCTTTATTGGTGTTTATTCGTGTTCATTCGTGGTTAGAAATAGGTACTCAGTGGGCGCGCGCTACGGCACCACATGCCCATCAGCGGTCCAACTAATGTCGGGAACGCCGGGGTCGGCGGCTTTGGCGGGCGTATTCAAACACATGTAACCGTATTTGAACCACCTTGCGTGCCCGTCGGTGAAGGCCAGCGTGGTACCGCCGCCGTGCCGCGCGGACAAATCGGTCGTATAAACCTGCGGCTTGCAGATATCACTCTGCTTTTGGGAATTGCCATAAAAAGGCTGTTCGTTCATCAGCGTCCGGCCTTCGTCAAACATGACGAGCCTGGCAGCGCCTGCCGTGATCATTCCGGTCTTGAGGTGAACCACCGACGCGGGTTGCCCATCCAAAGCTTTGGAATTCATGCCGTAGCGGAAAAAGATGCGATCGTACTTGGGCCGATTCGGATACGTGAGCGCGTCGTCGATGATAGCGCTGGGGCATCTGAAGATCGTATTGTCGTTGTTAAAGTAATCAATGGAGGGTTTGTTTCCCGAAGCATCGGCGGATTGCAGGGCATAATAATAGAGAGGCTTCTGATTCACATAAGGGGGCAGGGCATTAAACCAGGCATCAATGCCTTCGGCCGGGTCATGATAATAGAAGGCCCAGAGGTCGGCCCAGGTAGGATTGTCCTCGTTGTAGCCGCCGGGGGCGCCTGGAGTGCCATTGGGGATCTTGGTCGTCGGGTAAGTGTCCGCGTAGTCGCTCACGTACATGCTTTGAGACAATGCCCATTGCTTGAGATTGTTCATGCTGAAGGCCTGCTGCGACTTTTGTTTCGCCTTCGCCAAAACCGGCAGCAACAGCGCCGCCAGCACACCGATGATGGCAATGACCACCAACAATTCGATTAACGTGAATCCGGCGCAGCGGCCGGACTTTTCACAATCCAGGCCGCCGGGTGAGGGCACCCGGCCTACAGGAGTAGCGTCTCGAGCTTGTAGGCCGCGTGCCCTCACGTGGCGCCCAGTCCCGATCTGCAGCAGACCGAGGAACACCTCGGTTCGAACTTTCTTTTTCAAATTCATAATTGATTGAGTTGTTCCAGCTTGAATGTTTCCTTCGCATCAATTCCCGGGAAACACTGCCACAAACTATGCGTTCAGCCTGTGACCGTTCCGTGTCGCTTTTGTGACAGTTGCGTGACGTGATTTAGCCGAAGAGCCGCGAGTGTCACTGATTCGTAACCTCTCCGTCATTTCCCCGCCATGCGACGGGTTTTAAATATCTGGACCGTTAACCAGAAAGCCCAATTCGCACGTACTACCAAGATCGCTCATGAAAAAGACACTCCTTACAGCAGTAACCGCGACGTTGCTCGGCATCGCCGCCACGGCCCAGGTGACCCAACCCATCATTCCTCGCGGCAAACTGGCCGTATTCAAAGCCGGCAATCCTGACAACAGTTACCCAATGATCACGGCAAGGGTCGCGCCGTGCTATGTTCAAGTTTTTGATCCAGCGACAGCCAACCAAACGTCGCCGCTGGTATCCATCGCCATGGCGACCAACTCGAGCGTGCCGGGATCGGTATGGATCAATCATCACGCAGGATCCGAAGGCGGCGGGATCTCACGCTCGATTGACCGGCAGTTCCTGTGCCTCGAAGGCTATACTGGCAATATTCTGAGCCCCACCGCATCCAAGCCTTCCACCGATCCAAGCGTTACCCGCGGAATCGTCACGCTCGACGCCTTCACCAACGCCATCAGTGTTTATTCGAGTCTCTATTCCTGGTTTGGAATTCCGCCTGGTGCTGTCCCGGCCAACAACCAGGATAACCCAACCGGCATTGCCTCGACCGATGGGACCAATTTTTGGGGCACGGGCAACTTTGCCGGCACCAGCAGCGAGCTGGATGGGACGCTCTACTACAATTCGGGCAATGAAAATTTACAGGAGGTGCAACAGTTCATTCAGGCGGCGGGCGAAGCACGAATCATCGGCGGGATGCTCCTGATCGCGACCAAGTCGGGCGGTGGCAGTGTGAGCGGACTTTACAACTTTATAGACCCATCCAGTGGCGCCGTCGTGCCATTGCCCTGGGACCCGAATGTATCCAATCCGTATTACAATTTCGCATTTACGAACCTCTATATGACCTGGGGAAATACGTTCAAAAACGTACTCAATTTTGACATGGATCCGGCGCGCACTGTCGCCTATGGCGCTGATCAACAATGGGGCATCATCAAATTTACCAATAACTCCGGGACTTGGGTCCAGGCACCGTATTTCTTCAACAGCAACAACATTGGCACCACCGCCCAGGCGCAGGCAAACCAGGGCTGCTTCGGCATTTGTGTGGATTTCAGCGGTCCCAACCCGATCATCTACGCCACTACCATGGAAAACGGCGCTCCCACCGCCTATCCGGGCGGCTTCGGTGTCAATACCGCGCAAGGCCATCAAAACAATAATCGGCTTATCCGCATTGTGGATACCGGCGTAAACCCGGGCAGCAGCCTGGTGGCCCAGACGCTGGCGGTTGCCGCGACCACCAACGAGTTTTTCGGCGGCATTGATTTCACGCCGGACCTCACTCCGGTGATAACATCCCAGCCCGCCAACTACGCGACCACGAACGGCGGAGCGGCGTTCTTCAGCGTCGCCGCGCAGTCAGTGTATGCGCTGGACTATCAGTGGCTTCAAAACGGGACCAATCTCGCTGGCGCCAATAATGCCACTTTGAACCTGAGCAGCCTAACAACCAGTTCCGACGGCTTCACGTATCAATGTGTGGTTACGAATAACTATGGCGCTGTGACCAGCATTGTTGCCACGCTCAACGTGACCCTCAACCCGGTGGCGCCTCACATCACCTCCGGCACAAACCATCCAACCGGATTCGTGGGCGGCACGCTCACCTTCCCAGCGGTCACCGCCACAGGCACGCAGCCGTTCACTTATCAGTGGTACAATAAGTCAGGAGTTGCCATCACAGACGACGGCGTCAAGTACCTCGGTTCGGCTACGCCGTCCTTGACCATTAGCAACCTGGCAACACCGGGTGATTCGGGCAATTACTGGCTGGTGGTGGCCAACCCTTCCTCCTCTGTCGCCTCCAATATCGTTGACGTCCTGACGGTGAACTACAAGAAGGCGACCATTACTGCCGGACAACCGGCTTCTGTGACAACCTTCGTCGGAACTCCTACCGCCTTGACCGCGACGCAAAGTGGAGCGACGCCTCCAGTGACCAGTCAATGGTATAAGGGCGCCACACAATTGGCTGACGCAGGTGATTACACCGGAACCACCTCCACGACCTTGAATATTGCGGCAAACTCGACGGCTGATTCCGGGACCAACTATTACATTGTCTTCAGCAACGGTGGCGGCAGCGTGACCAGCGTGTTGGCATCGGTGACAGTGCTGATCCCGCCGGCACATTCGTCTGTCCTGTACAGCAACCAGGTTTACCGGCAATTCTTTGACGGCCTTCCGGATCCTGGCACAGCCGGCGTGAACGCCAACGGCACTGCCGTCAGCAACGGCCTATCGGTAAACAGCATCAACAATCCTGGAGATCCAGGAGTGATCAATAGCGTGGCTTATTCGCTGGCCAATCCCTTCGACTTTGCCTACCCGGTGATCAACAACAGTTACATCGGCGGCCTGGGCCTGGGCACCGGCGCCAACAATCTCAATGGCTGGTACGGCGCAGCGGACACCAATCTGGTGGATGGCGTTGATGGCATCACACGTTTCGGCGCGCAGAACGGCGACCAGTCCACCGGCGGCGTCATTGACTTCGGCTTAAACGATCAAGGGGGCGGTATTGCCGGAACCAACCGCGCGCTGGGCCTGCTTTCGACCAGCACCACCGGCTCGACTTCATTCGGCGTAAAACTCGTGAACGGCTCCGCCAGCACTCTCAACTACATCAACCTGAGTTTCCTGGGCCAGATCTGGCGTAACAACACGGCGCCCAGGACAATGTCCTTCAGCTATTTGATTGACTCGACAGCAACCAATTTCTCGTTGATCTCGGAACCTGAGGCGACAAACACCATGCCCCAGGTCATTCCAGGCACCATCCCAGCCTGGGCGTTGTCATTCAACTTCCCAACCAATCCTGCCGGCGTGCTGGCTTTGGACGGGAATCAACCCGCAAATCGAATCCAGATGGCCACGAACAACATGGCCCTCGGGAGCCCCTGGACGCCCGGCGGCGCGCTATGGTTGATCTGGTCCATCAACTTCTATGGCCAGGGAACCGGGCAAGGTTACGCCATTGATAACCTCAGCTTCTCTGCTTCAGTGGCGCCGATCACCGCGCCGGCGTTGAACGTGGTGAGCTATTCCGGTGGATTTTCAGGCAGCGGTCTGAAGCTGGGTTTCTCCGATTCACCCGGCGCCGGCGGTCAATTCACCGTTTGGAGCACTACGAACGTGACTTTGCCATTTGGCCAGTGGCAGAATCTGGGGCATCCGTCGGAAATCACGTCCGGCAATTATGTGTTCACCGATAATCAAGCCACAAACAAACCTCAGCGCTACTACCGTGTCACTTCGCCGTGACGAGAGAAGGATGCGGCCGAACGGCGCTCATTACGGTGTAGGGCAGGCTTTCGAGCCTGCCGGTTCCGGGGGCTTTCCAGCCCCCGGAACCCCGCACCTCCGAGGAACGCGGCGCTGGAAAGCGCCGCTCACCGGCAGGTTGGAAAGCCTGCCCTACAAGGGATTGCCAGCCCTTCGGATTTGCGGCGGACTTGCCTCCCTACTCCTGCTGACCCAGTTAGTCGCGGCCCCCCTGTTCGCCCAGGAGCCCTCCTATCTCCACCCCGGCCACCCCGATCCAATCGTCCTCCTCGCCCCTCCTCCGCTGCCCGGCTCAGCGGAACAGGCTGCCGACCTGGCTTCGGCCAGAGCGGTCTTTCGCGCTCATACCACCAACGATGCTGTCCTGGCCGAACTGGAAACCAAACTGAGCGTGTTCTCCTTCGCATCGGCCATCGGGCCACAATTCCAGCCCGATCGCCTTCCAAAGACCGCTGCCTTTTTCAAACGTGTGCTCAAAGACACCAAAGAGGTTGTGGACGCCGGCAAAGAACACTGGAAACGCCACCGCCCCTATTATGAAGATGCAAGCCTGGCCTCAGGCGAAATGGAAAAGACCTACAGCTATCCCAGTGGTCACTCCACTCGAGCAACGGTTCAGGCTCTACTGCTGGCCGAGGCCGTCCCCGACAAAACCGACGCAATTCTTGATCTTGGCCGCGGCATCGGCTGGCGGCGCGTTTTGCTGGGCCATCATTACCCCACGGATATCTACGCCGGCCGCTGTCTCGGTCAGGCCGTCGTCCGCGAACTCAAATCGAACCCGGCCTTCGTGAAGGACTTTGCTGAAGTGAAAGCTGAGATCACGGCGGCCCTGTCACCAAAGGAGAGCCGTATCCCTGGGAGCGTCGGCGTCTCGCCGGCGAGTCGGTGATTTTGGGTACACCTATTGGGTTTACAAGGCCAACGGACCGTCTCATTCAGCCGCTTTTGCCAATTCCTTGATCAGCGCTCGAGCGATCGGTTTGGGCATGAAGACTTCTACATCGCCGTTGGAGGCCAAGGAGAGACTTAGGCCGACGGAACTGTCGTCATATCGAACGATCGCAATGGCTTCGTCTCCTGATTCCTGATCCTTGAACTTGATGGTGGTGGCTTCTGTCATAGTATTATATTTTTTCGGTTTCCGGCTCTAAAGAAATCGGAAATTCGCGTTCATTCGCGTCCATTCGCGGTTGGACCCTCTTCTCGGGCCGGGGAACGCCTCACCACCATCCACGTTATTAGCGCCGCCGCCCCACAAACGATGGCGCCCAACGCAATCGTCCGCGGCACTCCCAACCATTGCGAGCACGCGCCAGCCTCGAGCCCGCCGACAGGCATCATGCCGCCAAACAGCAGCGCCCAAATACCCATGACGCGTCCCCGCATTTCGTCCACCACGCTCGTCTGCAATAGCGTGTTCGTGGTGGAAAAATAAAGTAGCATCCCCCAACCGGCGATTGCCAACGCCCCAATTGCCACGTAGTAGTTACGTGTCATCGCCAGCACCAGCAGCATCGCCGAAAAAAGCCCCAAACCACCGAACACCAGCAACCGCCGGTTGACCCGGTGCCCATGCGTGGCCACGGCCAGCGCGCCAAAAAATGCGCCGACTCCATTCGCGCTTAGGAGTACCCCATAGCGGCGCCCATTGGCTTGCAGCACATCTCTAGCAAAGGCGGGCATCAGGACCGAATAGGACCAGCCGAAAATGCCGACGATGGTGAACAGAACCAACAACGTGCGCACCCGCCGGTGCCGCGTCACGTAAGAAAATCCTTCCATTGCGTGACGCCAGGTGGAATCCGGTTTTTTGGGGGCGACAAATTTTGGCAGCCGCATGAAAACCAGGCCCGCTAAAACGGCCAGAAAGCTCAACCCATTCAAAAAAAAGCAGAAGCCCGTGCCTATTTCTCCGATGAGCAGTCCCGCCAATGCCGGCCCGACCACGCGCGCGCCATTCACAATCGAACTGTTAAGCGAAATGGCATTCATCAGGTCCTCGCGGCTGGACATCTCGACGATAAAAGATTGGCGCGCCGGCATGTCGAAAGCCATAGCGACGCCACCAAGGCCCGCCAGAACAATAATTTGCCGCGGCGTGATGGCATGACTCCAGACCAGCGCGGCTAAGGCAAAGGCCAGGATCATCATGCTCGATTGTGTAAACAGCAGAATGAAGCGCTTCGGATAGCGATCAGCCACCGAGCCACCGAATAAGGATAAGAATAGCATCGGCGCGGACCCAACCGCCGCCACGACGCCAAGAAGAAGTGGTCTCTTTGTAAGATCATAGACCAGCCAGCTCTGCGCTGTGTTTTGCATCCAGGTGCCGATGAGTGAAACGAGTTGTCCGAAGAAAAACAGGCGGAAATTCCTGTGCCGCAGGGCTGAAAAAGTTTGCCGCAAATCCAATGCTCCAGCCACAACACGCCGCAATACCCCCGTCACCTCTTCCGGCACATTGGCGACCTGCTCTGGGGATTGTTCAGCCATCAAAACAAGTGTCGAGTGCCGAGTGTCGAGTGTCGAGTGGGAAGCGGGTACGGAGCGCCGAACTCCATTTCGGCGCGACCCAGAGCCACGCGAAGGAAATTCGGCGTTCTGCGTAGCGCAGATTTCCAATCTGCTGTATCGCAGTGCTTCCAGCCTGCGAGCCGGACGCCACCCCAGGGCGCACGGACAGTCTGCCGATTGGAAATCGGCGATACAGCAGGTTGGAAACCCGCGCTACCTGGCCGGCGCCCGCTGCACTGGAGCGCCGAAGGCCGGGGCGGCCCGCCCTCCATTTCGGCGCGACCAACGCTCAAATTCCAACGCGCCGAAATGGAATTCGGCGCTCCGAGACTTTGGACTTTGGACTTTGAACCTTGAACTTTGAACTTTACTCTAAGCTCGTGCTGGAACAATTGCGCGATCACCTCGACGCCCGAAAAAATCTGTCCGAGGCGCAGATTTTTATGGCTGTTGAGCAGCTTGCGGATGAATCGGTCTCGGTCGAACTCAAAGCGGATTTCCTGACGCGGCTGGCCTTGAAAGGCGAGACGGCTGAGGAAATCGGCTCATTTGTTCGCGCTTTACGCGAGCGCAGCCTGCCCGTGCCGGGGCTCGACCATTCTTTGCTCCTCGATGTCGTCGGCACCGGCGGCGATCGCCTGGGCACGTTCAATATCTCCACGACTGTGGCGCTGCTGGCCGCGGCTGCCGGAGTCGCGGTGGCCAAACATGGCAACCGCGCCAGCACATCGCCCGTTGGCAGCGCCGACGTGCTGGAGGCGCTGGGCATCCCCTTCGATTTAGGGCCGGAGGAAGCCGTCCGATCCTTGCGCCAGCATGGGTTTGCTTTTTTCTTTGCTCCGAAGTATCACCCTGCATTCAAGCACATAATCCCCGCCCGCAAGCTTTGCGCGGCGCGCGGACAAAGCACGATCTTCAATTTTCTTGGCCCTTTGCTCAATCCGGCGCGTCCCGCCGCAATGCTGATTGGCGTGCCGCGCCCGGATTTGTGCGAACCGCTGGCCCGGGTGCTCCAGTCCCTGGGTGTGCGCCGCGGGATGGTGGTGTGCGGCGCGGTGCCGGAGGATTCAGGGTTCAGGGTTCAGGAAATGGAGGCGGCGGAGAAGAACATACCAGAGAACCGAGAGGCTGCAGCCCCATGCTACCTGGACGAACTTTCGACTCTTGGGCCAACAACCATCGCCGAGTTCTACCAGGAAAATGGCCTGGCTTGTGCTTCGTTTTCCTGTGAGTCTTTTCCAATTGGCCCTGCCACTCTCGCCGACCTGCGCAGTGGCAACGATCGCACTGCAAACGCAGCGGTCATCCGCTCTATTCTAGGCGGAGAGCAACGAGGACCCAAACGCGACATCGTCCTGGCCAACACCGCGGCGGCGCTGCTCGTAGCCGGCCGCGCGCGAAACCTCGCCGCGGGCTGGGAACTGGCGGAGCAAACTATCGAGAGCGGAAAGGCGAGAGCGAAACTGGAGGAGCTTTGCAGCCGCCGAACTCCGTGAGAAGCGGGGAGAGCGTGGCGAGCGTGAGGAGCGTGAAAAGCGTGGAGCGTAGGAGCGACCAGGCCCGACGTTCCCTCCGCTCCTCAGGTTCCCCGCTTCGTAAAGCGTTTAGCTCGGCAAAAACTTGACTTATTCGCTAAGTCAAGACTTCAGCGGGTTTCACCCCACGCTACTTCGGCGCTGGGTGTGCTAAATTTCGGCCAGCCTAAACCGCCAACCTTCCTGGAGGAGAACCGGGAAAAGGGAAAACAAATGCGAGGAAACAAAGCAACCTGAAGCGCGGTTCGACCAATGTGCGGACCACGCCCCCCGGTTGAAAACTGACAGAAAGAGGAATATGAAAACGATAGCGAAATTAGCGATAATCGGCGCTTGTGTAGCATTGGGGGTGGCCCGAACCAGCGCTCAAACAACCAACTCGGGTACCATTGTCACTACTCTCAACTTCCAGTTGCAGGCCGATGTGCAAACCTCGGATACTGTTATGGGCAAAGCAACCGCTGGAAATAAACAAATCATCAACGCGCTTCTGGGATCCAACGCCCCGAACGCTACCATCGTGGTCAAGGATGACCAATCTGGCTCCGGCCCTGCCTTCTTCGTTCGCCAAACCACCGGGAAGGGACACAATGCGGTCGTGACGGATACCGATGTATCCGGCTTGATGACGGTGGGGCAGTTGGATATCAGCGTGCAAGTCAACAGTACGGGCGGCCAGGTTAAGGAATCCGATATTGTGACCCTTACGCTCGGCTCCAACGACAGCGGACTGGATTTCGTGCTCCAGGGCTATTTGACCCGAGGTGCTCACCAGGACGGGACGAAGCAAAAGATCAGTGTGAAATGCCTTACGGGCACCGGCCACGTTAACGGCAATCCCGCAGTCTTCCACGACGGTGGTGCAACCAGCACAAGTTCCAAGGTGGAAAGTGACTGAGCTGATCCGACTTTAACGCAAAGACGCAAAGGCGCAAAGGCAGTGACCAACGAGCAAGGAATTCTGCAAACCGATTCCAGACCTTCCAGCCCAGGGTAGTACCGCTCGGCGGGAAACTACCTTGGGTGCTCGTCGCAACTCAGGGCCAACCCCGAATGGGGTTCTGCCCTTCGCTGGCTAGATGCAAATGAAACCGGCGATTGTAATTCTCACAGTGGTGGCAGGCCTTTTGGCGGCAAGCCTCATCTTTCTGCATCCCAAGGAGCAGGAAGCACGCCTTAAGCCCAATGGTCCGTCCGCGCCGGCCTCGATCGAAGCGGCTGCTGCTCAGGCGGCCGTCGCGGCGCCTGCACCCCCCCTGGTCGCGCGCGCCGGCCGGCCGGACTCCGTCCAGGCCAAACAGCAAACCTACGTCGAAAACCGCATCACCGAACTGGATGAACTGGGCCGGAATGATGATCGCGCCTCGTTGGACGCCATTCTCGGCGAACTCAACAATCGCGACCCGGAGATCCGCGAAGCAGCGCGCAACGCCGCGATTCAGTTCGGCAGCCGGGACGCCATTCCCAAACTCGAAGATGCCATCGCGCAGACCGATGATCCGCACGAAAAAGCCGCCCTGGCCGATGCCATCGAATTCCTAAAACTGCCCTCCATCACCGAATTAAAGGTGCAGCCCTTAACAAAACGACCCGACCGCAAGACCACGGACCACGGACCACGGGCCTCGGATCACTGACCTGCGGACACTTTTCTCCGAGCGCGCCGGGTGAGGGCACCCGGCCTACACGTCCACAGCGTTGCGCCTGTAGGCCGGCCCTCACCCGGCGCTTTGGGCATGTTTGTCCGCGCAGGTAATGGTACGATATCCCTGTCATTTTTCATTTTTCTGTCTCTTCATTGTCCTTATTCTTCTTGACATTTCCGGCCCGCCGCACCATTCATCCCCTGCGCAACAGAGGATCATCTTATGTACAAAATCATCGGAGCGGACGGCCAGCCCTACGGACCGGTTGCGGCTGACCAATTGAGACGTTGGGTTTCTGAACGACGAGTTAATGGTCTGACACTGGCTCAGGCTGAGGGCTCCAGCGACTGGAAGCCATTGGCTTCTTTTGCCGAATTTGCAGGCGAATTCGGCCCGCCGACGCTGCAAGCCCCACCGCCGGCGGCGATGCCTCCTTTCGCCGGCACTTCCGACCCGCGCGCTTCCAACAAAATCGCCGCCGGTATTTGCGGCATTCTGTTGGGCAGCCTTGGCATCCATAAATTCATCCTGGGCTACACCGGCGCGGGGTTGATCATGCTTCTGATCACCGTCCTGACCTGCGGTATGGGCGCAATTGTGATGCACGTGATTGGCCTCATCGAAGGCATCATTTACCTCACTAAATCCGATGCGGAGTTCGTGCGGATTTATATGGACGGGCGGAAAGAATGGTTTTGAATCCCCCGAGCGGACTACCGTGCAAAACTTCAAAATCCAAACTTCAACCTTCAAGGAAACCCCAAGCCTCAAACTTCGAAGCGGTCGTTTGGGAGATTTGTACGGAGTTTGATGCTTGAAGCTTATTTGATGTTTGAAGTTTGATATTTGAAATTTCCTTTCATGTACAAGATCCTCGGAGCCGATGGCCGCGAATACGGCCCTGTAACTGCCGAACAACTTCGCCGCTGGATCGCCGAATCCCGTGCCAACGCCCAAACACGGGTTTTGGCCGAAGGCGCCACCGAATGGAAACCGCTGTCGGCTTTTCCGGAATTCTCGGCCTCCCTGGTCACCGTAACTTTGCCTGCGGGGGTTCCCGCTATGATCACCGCGTTGCCTCCCGCACCGCGAACCAATTCAATGGCCACGGCTGGGTTTGTGATGGGAATACTTTCACTGTGTTGCTGCTGGTGTTGCTGGTGTGGTTACGGCGTTCCATTCAACGTACTGGGTATTATTTTCTCTGCCATAGCCATTTCCCAGATCAACAAAGATCCACAAACGCAGCAGGGCAAAGGAATCGCTATCACCGGGCTTATCCTCTCGCTGCTAGGGTTTGTTCTTGCCGCCCTGCTCGTAATTCTAAGCTTCGCCACACATTCCTTTGAAGCCACTGGGCATATTCGGAGGTTGTAGATGCTCTGCCAATGCCGGAACCAAGGGGTAAAAAAGTTAAAAAGAAGTCAAAAAGTTAAATGAGTTAAATGGTTACATCGCTCCAGTCACTCGAGGGGGCGAAGCGAAGCGGTAATGACAGACCGCGCTGGATCATCCTGATGAGCGCGCTTCCTGCGATGATTGCCGCCGCAGTGCTTTTCCTCTTCGATCCTTCTCAGCACTCGTTTTACCCGACCTGCTTGCTCCACCGTGTGACTGGATTGCTGTGCCCCGGCTGCGGTTCCCTGCGCGCTCTGCACCAACTGCTCAACGGCCACGTTGTCGCAGCCATCCATTTCAACGCACTCCTCGTCGCCTCTCTGCCTCTCTTCGCGTGGATCGCCACTCGAGCAGTTATTCGAAGGCTTCGAAACCAACCCTTCCTGCCCTCATTTCAGCTCCGTTGGCTCTGGTGCGGTCTGGTTCTCCTGATCGCGTTCGGCATACTCCGCAACCTTCCCTTCGCCCACGCCTTCTGGCTGGCGCCGTAATACATCAAAAGCATGTTCGCCTCACGCAAAGGACGCAAAGGCCGCAAAGGAAAAGACTCATCCTTCGCGCCCTTTAGTACGCTAATGCGACATTCCAATATTCCAACATTCCAATTATCCATTGATCCAACGATCCAACGATCCAACAATCCATCATTCCACCTTTCCACGATTCCACTCCCCTATGTTCAAAGTCCTCGGTGGCGACCACAAAGAATACGGCCCTGTAACGGCTGAAGAAATTCGCCGCTGGATCGCCGAAGGCCGGCTCAATGGCCAGAGCCAGATCCAGCCCGACGGCGGCCCATGGACATCGCTGGCCAGCCTGCCTGAGTTCGCCCAGGCGCTCCGAGTCCAGTCGGCCCAACCTGTTTCCGCTCAACCAGCCACCCCTCCCCTGAATCCTGCGATTTGGAGCGCTGAAATCCTGGCGCGTCAGCCGCGGCTTCAAATTGGCCGATGCCTCTGGCGCGGATACGCGCTGGTGAAGGTCAATTTCGGAGTTCTTTTCGGCGCTGCCTTTTTGATCTGGCTTGTAGGCCTGGCCAGTTCCGCGTTGCCCATCCTCCTTTGCATCATGGGCGTTATACCCGCGTTTGTGCTCGCGAGTGTTCTAGGTTTGATCTATTGGGTCATCAGTGGCCCGCTTCACGGTGGGCTATACGTTGTTTACCTGAATAAAATCCGGAGCCAGCCAACTTCCGCGACCGCGGGCTTCTCTGGTTTCGGTCCCTCCTTCGCTCAGCTCGTTTTGACAGGCATCGTGGTCTCGGTCTTGTCCGGGCTGGGCTTTTGCGCTTGCGTTCTCCCATGGATCTACCTCCTCGTGGCATGGGTTTTCGCCATTCCGCTAGTGGCCGATAAGCGATTCGAGTTCTGGTCGGCAATGGAACTAAGTCGGAAGGTTGTTAGCCGCGTTTGGTTTCCGCTGCTCGGGCTGCTCATCCTTGCGTATTTGCCATTCATTATGGCCAGCCTGGCGGGCCAAGTTCACGCCGCAGTGACTCAGCCTCCGAATTCCCTTAGCTTTAACATGTCTGAGCCGCTCGACATCGGACGCATCCTGCAAATGGTCAGCGAGAATTATCGGGCCAATTTGGGCTTTGTGCTGATTCAACTCGTTTTGCTAATTAATCTTCCTTTCGCCACGGCCGCGCTCATGTATGCCTACGAAGATCTCTTTGGCCCTCGTTCCGATACTGTAGGGCAGGCTTTCCAGTCCCGCTGAGCGCGCTGAGCGGGATTAGGGCGGCTTTCCAGCCGCCCGATGCCCGTAGCGGATTGCGCGAAAAAAAACCAGGCGCTATCCTCGCCTAACGAATGCCTCGCAGGTTGAACCTCTCTCTCGGCAAGCGCCAGCCCCTTAGCCGCCAGACCGCCTGGGGCTGCTTCACTAGCAACGTGGCCCTGCCCGGCTCCGGCTCCCTGCTGGCCGGGCGCCTTTCCGGCTATTACCAACTGGCGCTCGCGTTCCTCGGCCTCATTCTCACTCTGGCCCTGGGCCTGCGCTTCGTCTGGTGGTATTTCGCTAACAAAGCCAGTCTTTCGGACCCACAAATTGATCCCGCCACCAAATTGGCCGAGATGTGGCCAGTCATGTTTTGGCCTCTGCTCGGTATCGCCATCTTCGGCTTCGGATGGCTTTGGGGAGTCCTAACCGGTTTGCAAATCCTGCGCGAGGCAAAAGATTCCGAGCCCCAAAACGTCCCACCTAAACTGAGCTAAACAAAGCCCGCTAAATACGCTCAATACGCTAAATTCAAACAACAAAGAAACGAAGAAACAAAGCACCTTTGTTACTCTGTTTCTTCGTTGTTCTGCCCCGAACAATGCTTTGCCATCTTCCATTTAACCATGTAACCATTTAGCTCATTTAACTCACTAACTCACTAACTCGCTGACTCATTCAGCCCCATGAACGCTTCTTCCTCTCCTCTGCCTTCGCGCCGCGATTTCATCAAAACCACCGGTCAATTCGCCGTCGCCTCCGCTCTGGCCGGCGTTACCCTGCCGCACGTCCACGCTGCCGAAAACGACACCATCCATCTGGCCCTCATCGGCTGTGGCGGACGTGGCACCGGTGCGGTGGCCAACGCCATGTCCGCCGGCGGCCTGGTATTGGGTGACGACGGAGGAACCAAGCGCGCCGCAGGCACGGGCGCCGGGGGCCCAATCAAGCTCATCGCCATGGCCGACCTGCGCCAGGACCAGATCGAAAAATGTCACACTGAGCTGAATCGCGGCTTGAGCGATTGGATTGACGTCCCCAAAGAACGCCAGTTTGTCGGCTTTGAGGCTTACCGCCACGCCATTGATTGCCTCAAACCTGGCGACGTCGCCATGCTCACAACCTTCTCCGGCTTCCGCGCCATCCATCTCGAATACGCCGTCGAAAAGGGCATCAATGTTTTCATGGAAAAGGAGTTCGCACCCGATCCCGCCGGCATCAGACGCATCATCAAAGCCGGCGAAGCCGCCGAAAAGAAAAATCTCAAAATCGCCGCCGGCCTCATGTGCCGCCATTCCTCTGCCCGCCAGGCGCTCATCGAAAAGATCCGTGCCGGCGCGATGGGCGACATCAACCTCATCCGCGCCTATCGGATGGACCCCGGCTACCACCTGGGCCCTTGCCCCCGCGGAGAGAACGAATTGCTATGGCAACTGGCGCCGGGGCATCCCTACCAATTCCTCTGGGCCTCCGGCGGCATCATTATCGAACTGATGATCCATCAAATAGACGAATGTTTTTGGATCAAGGACGCCTGGCCGGTCTCGGCTCATGGCGTCGGCGGCCGATACGCCGGCAGCACCGATTGCAGCCAAAACCTCGACAGCTACTCCATCGAGTTCACGTTCGCCGACGGCTCGACCGCCCTCGTGACGGGCCGCTACATCCCCGGTTGCTTCAACGACTTTGCGACCTTCGTCCATGGAACCAAGTGCGCAGCTAAATTCTCCGGCAACATTCACGCTCCGGACTCATGGATGTATAAGGACTCTCGCGTTGACCTCGACAAAGACCGCGCCAACGTTGCCTGGCGCGCGCCAAAAGAAACCGTGAACCCATGGCAAGCCGAATGGGACGCGCTTCTGAGCGCCATCCGAAACGATCGCCCGCACAACGAAGCCCGCCGCGCCGCCCTTTCCAATCTCGGCGCGATCATGGGCCGCGCCGCCGTTCACAGCGGCAAGATCGTCACCTGGGACGAAGCCATGGCCTCCAATTTCCAGTTCTGCCCCAACGTCGCCCAACTCAACGCCGACAGCCCCGCCCCTGTCCAGGCCGATGCTCAGGGACGTTACCCCGCGCCCATCCCCGGCAAAACCGTGGAGATCTGAGAAAGTCTTAACGCAGGCGCAAAGACGCAAAGGCGGAGCGCGGACAGCCCTGTCCGGGCTCTTCTTAGCTTCATTACTTCTCTGCCTGATCTGTTGCAGCCGGACTTTCTGACCTCTGACCTCTGCCCTGCCCATGCTCCTGACACTTGACACTTGACACTGACCACGGGCTACGGACTCCTGACTCGCTCACTCACTGACCCACTTACTCACCCGCTCTCTTCCGCTGTAATAGTTCCCCGCACTTGTTGAAGTAAGAGGTGAACAAATAACGCCTTCCGCGTGTGCGGAAGGCGGCCCTGAGCGGGTTGAAGTGAAATCGGCGGCGAAAAATACCGTGTGCTCGCTTCCAACTTCTCCTCCCAGGGGCAGAAAAAAATGAAACAAAGCATTAATCCGAGCTGCACCGATTCACGAAAAGTTTCGGTGCAGCTCAAATTTCCATAGACCTTATGCAAACCATCGCCAAATCGTTCACCCATCTTCTCCGTACCCTCATCTTGAATCGCCCCTTGCAGCCTCGAAAGCCGGAATGGCTTCCGATCAATTGGGCACCGCTCGAGGAGTGGCAGCCCGCGATAAATCGAGTTGGCGGAATGGCGGGCAGACGGACCGCTGCCATTGCCCGGCGCGTGTTTTGCGCGGCCCTGTTCGGAGTGGCGGTGATCGCTGCTCGGCCGGCTTCAGCCATAAATGGCAGCTTCACCAACAACGGCTCGGGCTGGTCTGGTCTCGGTTCTGCCACCAACGGCTCGCCCCACGTGGTCACCAATGCCGATGGCGTCGTCGTTTTGCGTATTGGGGCCGATAACGGCGTGAAGGGAGCGGCAGACAAAAAAGTACGCAGCCTTACCGTGGATCAATGCGTGGGCCCCGCCGGGGGCCGTTGCGGGATCAAATTCCATGCAGATTTCACCCAGGTTGGAACCGAGAAAGCCAAGGTGAAGATCAACTACAAAAACAAGAGCGGATCCGGAAGCACTCCCGAGCAACCCGGAACGATCGGTCCTGGATCCAATGACTGGATAATCAACAAGGCCGATGAGTGCGGAGATACGCTGTTTGTTACCTTTTGGATCGAGGGCACCGGTCAGATCAGTTCCACCCTGGATGTTTCAGTTGTGGAGGTGAAGTGTGATTCTAAAGATCCCACCGTGCTGGCCATGGCTGTGCCGCAATTCGGCGATCCGCTGGCGGCATCCTATCCGCTGCCCCTTGGCGGCTTTGCCGCCGGCTTGCCGCCTCATGACACCGACACGATAGTCCAAAGACCAACAGGCTTGTCCCCACTGGCGAATCCATTCTTCTCCGGCAGCAGTTCTAATTCACTGGATGCGGTGCTCCCGGCGGCAGACCAGACCATTTTTTACAAATATGATCCCCAGACTGCTTCATTCGACAGTTATTTTCGGAGCGCAGGTCATTGGTTCCCCTCTGGCGGCACATTTGGGCCGGGCGACGCCGCGTTCATTGATAGCCCGGTGCCGCAACAGTTCGATTTCAGGGGCCAGTATGTGCCGCTGCCCTTCGGCCAACATCCGTCTGCGGGCTGGGCCTACTTCGCCAACCCGGTAGATTGGCCCATGCTTCTGGAAGACGTGATGGGCTTTAAACCGGTGGTAGGCGACGTGGTGGTGATGTTTCAGCACGGGGACAGCAATCAGGCCCCGCCCGGAACACCCTCGTCCGGGTTCACCTTTCAGCCGGACAACTTTGCCCAGCAGCCGGTCATCCCGGTCGGAGAAACCGTGCAGGTCTTTTTCGCCGATCCGAGCCAGGTGCCCATCGAAATCATTCCGCTATCTTTGGTGTCAGTGGCCCCCTCGACCAATATCCTGGTGACCGCTCCCGGCGGGTTGCCGGGCGGCGGCGTTCTTCAAACGGCCGATTCGCTGGGCGCAAACACGCAGTGGAAATCGCTCATGGGCGTGGCCGATTATTACTGGGAGCCGGCCACCAATCCCGCGCATTATTTCCGGCTGGCGTTCAACGAGCCCACCGGCAGCCTTTACGGTTACATGATCCAGACCAATGGCGCCCCCGCCACGGGCCTGTCGGTGCAACTGGCCCCAAATGGCGCCACGCAAGCCATGGGCAACTTTGGCCAATTCAGCTTCTTCGACGTGCCGCTCGGTTTGGTGGACCTCAACATCAGCGCTCCTGTCCAGGTCTTCGATCCTCCCACCGGGCAGTTCGCCGTTTACACAGCGAGTTTGCCTGTGACGGTGAACCTGACTTCGCCAGTGACGAGCGTCGCGATCACTGAGAACTTCACCGCGCTGGTGTCGGAGCCGCCGCAACCGCCCACGTGCAAGTGCAAGCCCCAGTGCGGGGCCACCAAGGCCACGATCAACGGCGTGTCAACCGTCGTGCTTGGCGGCGGACCCATTCCCAATCCTTGCCCTGACGGCGTTTGCACCGTTACGATCACCGCCCCGGGCGGCGTCAATATCACCACCAGCCCCACCGGCCGAGCCACTTTCAAGAACGCGGCCAACGGTGTTTATAAGGTCACCTCGACGGTTTGCGGTATCACGAAAACGGCCTCAGTCACAGTGCCGTAACTAAGGTGGGTGGTTGAGGCGATTATTGGGAATTTAGACTGGAGCGCTGGCATATTGCCGCGCACCAGCATGGGACAAACGAATGGGGACAAACGAATAACAACAAGGATTCGTTCCCTTTCGCTTGTCCCCATTCGTTTGTCCTCTTTTCTCGCGCTCTCGCGGGCAGGCGAAGCGAGACGCCTGTTCCACTTTCCCTCCGTGCAGTTCCCGTCCGTACCGCTCTCGTCCGTAGCACCCCTGTCAGTATGACTGCGGATTTACGATTACGTAGTTGCCAGCGTATAAATGCGGACGACCGAAGTAACACAACAAGACTTTTCGCCCTCGACAATCCAATCCAATGCGCCTGGTTCAGTTCAGTTCTCCTTGCTTATGAAGATGAAGATCGTTGGTGGCTGTGCCGCGTTGGTGGTCCTTTGGTTCGCTCGCGATGCGCAAGCGTTTAGCGCGCAGCTTCAGGGGCAATCCTTTGGAAGCACTAATTGGCAAAGCGTCAATCTGATGGGATGGAAGGAACTCGACTTCGCCCCGTGCCGGACTTTGTTCACAGGCGGGCCCGCGACAAATCAGACCATCGTGGTGACCTTCGATCATACGCAAACAGCGGGCGGAAACGTAACTCCCGGAATCGAGAACCTGTATTACTTCACGAACTCATCAAATGTAACAATCACTTCGGGGCCTACTCTGTCCGCTCCCTTAGGTGTGGACCAGTGGTCTTATACCTTCACAGTCACTTTGACCAGCGCGACCAACGCAGGTTTTGTTCAGTTCTATGCGCGGCTGGCGGCCGGCTGTCACAATTTCAGCGGCAGTTCGCTGCACCTGGGCGGCACACCCGCTCTTAGCACGCTCCAAATTGCCAAACCCGGTCCGGCCCCAGGCAGTCCGGACCTTGGCATCACGAAGATGGGCCCGGCTACTGCCAACCCCGGAGAGGTAATTACTTACGTACTTTCCTACACGAACCAGGCCACCGCGGGCGGCGCCACTGGAGTCCAATTGAGCGATACGCTGCCATCGGCGCTTACTTTTGTGAGCTGCTCGGCCGGATGCAGTGTTGTTGGCCCGACCATCATCTGGGACCTGGGAAGCGTCGCGCGCGGCGTTACCGGATCTGTCACGTATCAGGCCCAGGTGATCAACTCTGCCATCAATGGTTCGACCTTTCAGAATTCAGCCTTCATTGCCGAGGCTGAAAACGATGTGAACCCCGCAGACAATCGGGCATCAGTGGTCACAACCGTGACGTTCGGGTGCATCCCGCCTTCCATTGTAACAGCGCCCGCAGGCGCGACCAACTGCGCGGGCGCGCCGGTCAGTTTGAGTGTAAGCGCGAACGGAACGGCCCTGGCCTATCAGTGGCGCAAAAATACTGCCCCAATCCCCGGCGCAACGAACGCCACCTACTCGGTAAGTTCACTCGCCGTAACTGATGGCGGCACTTACGACGTGGTGCTGACGAACCTCTGCGGAACTGCGACTTCGGCTGGCACAACGGTCGTGGTTACGAGTACGACGGCCGATGCGTTGATTTCGCAAACGAACTGCCCCGGCGACTCCGTTTCCTTCAGCACCACGGCCCATGGCGTTGGACCTTTCAGCTATCAGTGGGTCAAAGATGGTGTGCTGCTTTCCGGCCAGACCAATAGCTCTCTGGCCTTGAGCGGCATCACCAACGGAAGCACCGGTGTTTACTCGGTGCAAGTCAATGGCGCCTGCAACAGCATCACCAATTTCGCCAATCTTACGGTCAATACGCCGACTACTGCCGATGCATTGCTCTCCCAAACCAATTGCCCCGGCGACGCCGTTTCCTTCAACACCACAGCCCACGGCACCGGGCCGTTCAGTTATCAGTGGGCCAAAGATGGTTCACCGCTCTCAGGCCAGATCAACAGCACTTTGACGCTCAGCGGTATCAGCGGCGGCAGCACGGGTGTTTACTCCGTGCAAGTCAGCGGCGCCTGCAACAGCGTCACCAACTTCGCCACTCTCACCGTCAATACGCCGACCACAGCCGATGCGCTGTTCTCCCAAACCAATTGCCCTGGTGGCACTGTTTCCTTCAGTGCCGCGGCGCATGGCACCGGGCCGTTCAGTTATCAGTGGGTCAAAGATGGTTCACCGCTCTCGAGCCAGACCAACAGCACTTTGACGCTGAGCGGGATCACTAGCGGCAGCGCGGGCCTCTATTCGGTGCAGATCATCGGCGCTTGCAATAGTGTCACCAACTTCGCCACTCTCACCGTCAATACGCCGACCACAGCCGATGCGCTGCTCTCCCAAACCAATTGCCCCGGCGACACCGTTTCCTTCAGCACCACAGCGCATGGCACAGGACCCTTCAGTTATCAGTGGATCAAAGATAGTTTGGCACTTTCAGGCAAGACCGATAGCAGTCTGACTCTGATCGGTATCACCAGCGGCAGCGCGGGGCTTTATTCAGTGCAGGTCAGCGGCGCTTGCAACAGTGTGACCAACTTTGCCAATCTTACGGTCAATACGCCGACTACTGCCGATGCATTGCTCTCCCAAACCAATTGCCCCGGCGACACCGTCTCGTTCAGCACCACAGCCCATGGCACCGGACCGTTTAGTTATCAGTGGGTCAGAGATGGCTCGCCGCTGTCGGGCAAGACTGACAGTAGCCTGACGCTGATCAGCATCAGCAGCGGCAGCGCTGGTCTTTATTCGGTGCAAGTTAGCGGTGCCTGTAACAGTGTCACCAACTTCGCCAACCTTACGGTCAATACGCCCACCACAGCCGACGCTTTGACCTCGCAAACCAACTGCCCCGGCGACACTGTTTTATTCAGCACCACAGCCCATGGCACCGGACCGTTTAGTTATCAGTGGGTCAAAGATGGCTCGCCGCTCTCCGGCAAGACCGACAGCACCCTGACGCTGAGCAGCATCAGTAGCGGCAGCGCGGGTCTTTATTCAGTGCAGGTTAGCGGGGCCTGCAACAGCGTCACCAACTTCGCCAATCTCACGGTCAATACGCCGACTACAGCCGATGCACTGATCTC
>PSRM01000247.1 GCA_003176045.1 Verrucomicrobiota bacterium
CCCCATGGGCAGGACAAGCATCTGTTACCAATGTGTGTGCGCGAAGTGTTACCAATGTCTGTGCGCCGCCCACCCCCGCCCCCCCACCCTCGTTCGACTTTGGACTTTGGACTTCTTGTCCTCCGAAGCCTTGGCGAAGGAGGATGGACTTTGGACTTCGAGCCCATCGTTCAAACGTAATCCGGCTCAATTCGCGGGCGAGCTGGGCTTTGAGCGGATGCGGATGGACATCGCCCATCGCATGAAGCAGGCGCGCCATTTGCCGCTGGCCGGCCTGGACCACGCGGGGGTTTGCGTGTCCGGCAGCAGCAACTCCGAACGCACCGGTCAGGTCGAGGTACTTTTTACCTTCAGCATCCCAAACTTTCACATCCCGAGCACGGTCCCACACGATGGGCCAGGAGCCATCGGGTTCCGTGAAGGTGATATTGCGCGATTCATAATCGCGAAGCAAAGCGAGCGTTTGGCGGGTGTTCATACAGCTTTAACGCAAAGACGCAAGGACGCAGAGAGGTAACGAAATGACACGAATTTCACGAATTTGCACGAATTCGTGTTCATTCGTGTAATTCGTGTCTCTTTCCCCTTTGCATCTTTGCATCTTATGGCCAGCCCGGCTCGGGCCGTCTTTGCATTAAATCCGGCTCACACCCCGCGTTTTTCTGCCGGCCAGATAATTTTATGCAACTGCGCCTGGAAACGCACGGGCAGGGCGTCGGCAATGATCTTTTCGGCCAGCTCCTGACGTGAAATGGCCGTTTGCCCTGCGGGGACGGGTTTTAAGGATTTGTCCTGCTGCGAAGCGGAGAGCGGATGGACCCAGGAAAAGAGCAAAGGACAACTAGCTGCTAGATTGTGCTCCGCGATTTGCTGTTTAGCCCATTCATAATCCTCGCGTGTGCCTATGACGAATTTTATTTCGTCGGTTGGTTTGAGGTGCGCCAGATTCTCCGACCGGTTTCGCGCCGACTCTCCGCTGCTTGGGCATTTCAGGTCCATGATACGCCGCACCCGGAAATCAACCCTGGAAATATCGTGAGCGCCGCTGGTTTCGAGCAGAACGGTGAAGCCGTCGTCGCAAAGCATCTTCATTAAGGACAGCGAGTTCTTCTGCAGCAACGGCTCGCCGCCCGTCAATTCAACCAGAGGCAGAACCAGTGACCTTTGGCCGTCAGTCGCTGTGGACTGTGGACTGCGGACCGTGGACTCTCTTGGCTCGACATTGGACTTCTCGTCCGCCGAAGCCTTGGCGAAGGAGGATGGACTTTGGACTTTGGACCTTTCTGTGAACGGTTGCGCCAACCCCCGCACCTGGGATAGAACCTCCCCCATTTCCATTTTGCGCCCTTCCGAGAAGGCGTAGGCTGTATCGCAATAGGAGCACCGCAAATCACAAGCTGTGAGCCGCACAAAGATGCACGGGAGCCCCGCGAACGTGCTTTCGCCTTGCAGACTCAGATAGATTTCATTAACAACGAGTGTCTCAGCCACCGGTGGAGAATATAGCCGCTGCGGCTACCGCACGAAAGTACGCAGACTGCTTGCGGTCGAGCGTTTCCCGTGGACGGTGCCATTCGTTTGTCCCCATTCGCTTGTCAGAAAAATCAGACAAACGAATGGGGACAAACGAATAAAGACCCGCGTGCACCTATCTACTTCCATCTATACCTCGTTGCTTGTTTAACTTCCCAGTTGCTTTACACCCGGTTTTCGCTGAAAAATCATAAATCATAAATCATAAATCATAAATTTTGTTGGGCTATGGCGATGGAAATCTACGATCACCCCACCTTCAAGATGGCCTGCCAACAGTTTGATCTGGTCGCAAACTTTTTGGGCATGTCAGAGTCGGACCGAGACCGGGTGAAATATCCCAAGCGTTCCATGACAGTCGCGCTGCCGATCCATTGCGATGATGGCTCCACGCGAGTGTTCAGCGGCTATCGCGTCCAGCATCATCTGACTTTGGGACCCACCAAAGGCGGGCTGCGGTATCATCCAGATGTCACTCTCGGCGAAGTAGCGGCGCTGGCCATGTGGATGAGTTGGAAATGCGCTCTTACGGGCCTCCCATACGGCGGCGCCAAGGGCGGGATTGCGTGCGACCCAGGCAAGCTTTCGCGCAATGAACTCGAGCGCCTTACGCGCCGGTACACCCAGGAAATGATTCCCTTCATCGGACCACAAGTGGACGTGATGGCGCCCGACCTGGGCACAAACGAGCAAGTCATGGCCTGGATGATGGATACCTACTCAGTCCACGTAGGAGCAACGGTGCCGAGCATTGTAACGGGCAAGCCTGTGGCCTTAGGAGGGTCACAGGGGCGTCGTGAAGCTACAGGCCGTGGGGTGGCTTACCTCGTCAATCGCGCGACCGATACCATTGGCATGGACATAACCAAGGCAACTGCAGCCGTGCAGGGTTTCGGAAACGTTGGCTCCATCGCGGCACTTTCCCTGGCGCGGTATGGCGCGAAGATCATCGGGGTAACCGACGCGTTCGGCGGCGTGTTCAACTCAAAGGGCCTAAACCTGTGGGAACTGGAAAAACACGTTGAAAAAACCCGCAGCGTGGCAGGCTTCGCCGAGGCCGAACCGCTGACGAATGAGCAACTGCTGGTCTTGCCGTGCGACATCCTCGTCCCGGCGGCGTTGGAACGGCAGATCACAGAGGTGAACGCGCCAAAAATCCAGTGCCGCATCCTCGCCGAAGCGGCAAACGGGCCGACCACACCCGAAGCCGATGAGATTCTAAAAAAACGCCCTGAAATCTTTATTATTCCTGATATTCTGTGCAACGCTGGTGGCGTGATCGTTTCCTATTTCGAATGGGTCCAGGATTTGCAAAGCTTTTTCTGGGGCGAGACGGAGGTCACCGACAAGCTGTTCCGAATTCTCGAAACCGCTTATACCCAGGTCGTCGCCCTAAGCCGCAAACAAAAAATCCCCATGCGCCTGGCCGCGCTGAGTGTTGGGATCAAACGGGTACAGGAGGCAAAGAAGCTGCGCGGGCTTTTCCCTTAATAAATTGTTTATCCTAAAGCCATGCCGATTGCTGTTTCGGTCCGGTTGCCGACGAGCAAAGATCCGCGGGAAGCCGTGCGCGAGTGCATCCGCTTGATTCGCTCGAATGCAGTGGGTCTTGAGGGCATCCAAATTGAACTGGGCCTCTTCTGCATGACGAACTCAGGAGTCTTGGAGCGCCTGGCCGAACGGCTTCCCTCGGAGGCCTTGGGGTTTATGCCAGTGGGATCTGACCGCGCAGTTACGGCGCGTGAGTTCCAAACGGAGGCGGCTTCAAGCATGACCGGATTTCAAGGAATCCTTACGGATTATTTACTCCCCGCCGATGCTTTCGCTTTGATCGAGCAACTTCTGGAAAGTCCTGCTCAGGCGATTCGGAGTACGGCATTTCACGTGACTGTGCGGAAAGTTCGCTGGAAAGGAGCGCCTGAGGACGGAATGGGCTCACTTAGCCTTTTCGACATGAAAGGGCTGAAACGAGCACAACGATTCTCTTTTTCAGCCGGCTTGCAACTTCCTGGTGAGGACCCGAAATCCAGAGATGTTCGAACTGCAGTTGAGCAAGTTGCCCGGGCGACTAGTATCCCTTTTGCTGAGGGCACAACGGTGCGCGTGCGCGGCGAGAAAGGCCGGTCTCCAGGCTTTGCGAAGTCCCTGTTGGTCGGCCAAATCTGCTTCGAGGAAGCAATCGAGGACCTGGCAGCGAAACTTCCCAAGCGATGGGTGTCAGAATTTGCTCCTAATGCTCTCGCGCCCAATGATGCCTTTGAGCGACGATGCCAACAGTGGGGAGACGAAGCGGGTGGTAAAGTCAATCTGCCCTCCCTGATTAGGCGAGTGGCCAAAAAGACCTTGCCAGAGTTTAAGTTTGAGAGCGCGGACGCCGAACAGATAATTTTCTCGAAGCAGCTCGGCCAGGATTCAGCTCTGATGATTTTGGTTGAGAGAGCGATGCCGCGAATTGGCAAGGCCTTTACCCTTACGCTGGGTGTTCGTGCGGTAGCCGAGTTGATGCGCTTTACTGCCAATGTGTTTCAGATCGAGCGGACTACGGAGGAAAGACTTTGGACCTATAGCGCTGAATTGGAGGCGGAGGCGGCAGTTAATGAATCAATGGGATTGGTGAAGGAGCTACTTCCCCGGCTCGAATCCTCGCTGAGGCGGTATTTCGAACCGTGGCCGGAACAAGTTCATGTGGAAATCGAGCAGCAGGGCTCGCTGACAGCCCGGGAAGCTTTCGCCAAAGCTGAACCGCTGGCGCGCAGTTTGTATTCCGATGCAGCGCTTATCCGACTGGCCAATCGAGCGCGCTCGCTTGAGATGCGTGACATCGAAGGTCCCAGAACTGGCTGTTAATGGGCGGCTAATCCCGAACTCCGTGTGGTGGTTCCATTTCTATTCAAATGAACAAGATGCGTCATTTGAGGTTACCGTTCCGGCGGTAGGACGCATTAGGATCCTGGACCATGGGAAGCAATATCAGAACGTGAACGCGAGAGGTATCCTCGTCCCGGTGGGGCAAGAGTGGATCGATAGCGATCGGGCTTTTGCACTGGCGGAAGCCCACGGGGGATTGGAGCGTCGCCGTTCGGGGAAAACCTTCGGCCTATTTGCGAAACTGCAAATGTCTCCATCGAACCGGGCGTACTGGGAGTTAAGTTATCTGGTGGTTGACGAAAAAGGGCGAAACGATTTAATCGCTAACATAGACGCGATTACTGGTGAGCCTTTGGGGGGGATATAGGAAGCTTTTGACCGTACAATTTGCCCAGGGAAAGTCTTCGACATGGAATCCGGCGGGCAAAAAAGCTAGCGAAGATATCTGGAGCGGGTAGTTTGGCGCGCGATGAGCGATCTGGACAAGGCAGCCGATGAGTTTGATAAACCTTGGAAGGCGGCGATCGAGCGGTTTCTCAAGCATTTCCTCCAGCTCTGCTTTCCGGCTGTCCACGATCTGGTAGATTGGCGTCATCCGGCGGAGTTTCTGGATACGGAGCTGCGGCAGCTTGGCCCGGATCACGAGCACGGCGGGCTAAGCGTGGATCGTTTGGTGAGTTGAAGTTCCAGGCAGAGCAGGCTAAAGTTTCTAGCGTGCTGATAGATGAATTGAAGACACCTTTCGAGGAGTACCTCATCGAGGATGCGCGCCAAATGGCTATTCTCGATGCCCTCGAAGTGCGATTTGGACCTGTTCCCGAGGCGATCCGGGCAAGAGTCAAGGAACTCACCGGCGAGTCCGTGCTGCGCCGCGCCCTCCGCCTTGCTATCACTGAATCCAGCCTCGATCGGTTCTTGGCTGCCCTCTGACCTCTTCCGCGCGGTGGGTTGAACAAGAGCCGAGGAGCCAGGGCCGGGATATTTGTCCCTGCGATCAACTAACGGCGCAACCGCCAGTAATTCGAGGCGGTGTTGAGTCTGAGTGAGATTGCGGCCATTGCTGGCCAGTTCTCGTCCAGATAGCCGTGTGATCCAACGAAGAAAGCACCCTCTTCATAGCAAGCCAGAATCGTTTGGAACATAGAAGCAATACTGTCATAAATCCTCGTTACCGGAGTGTCTGCTTCAGGATCATAGTAAAATACCGGGAGTCGGCCGCTTTCTTCCTTGGCGCAACCCGCTGAATTCCTGGTCGGTCAGCCCAGGCACAAGATTTTGCGCGTTCGGGAGGCCAAGGTTCCTCAAACGTTCAAGTATTTGGTCTCCCTTCTGGGCGATGAGGTTCATAGCTCTTGCGGATCGATGGCAGCCAATTGGGTTGCGGCGGATTCCCATTCGGTAGTGATGGTTTGGAGGCGCTCCCTGAGATCGAGAAGCTCGCGGCTGAGTTGCTGAGGGCGGCCAGGCAGGGAGTAGGTTTCGGGCTTCTCGAGTTCGGCGATAAGTTCGGTTTGGAGGGTCTCGAGTTGCTGAATCTCGGTTTCGAGGCGTTGAACGAGTTCCTGGCGCTCTTTGCGTTGACGAGAGCGGGCCTGGCGTTGCTGGGCTTCGAGGCGCTTTTGGTCTTTGCGGGAGGCAGAGGGCGTTTGAGCAGTGACTGGAGAGTTGGCTGGCGTGGTGCGTGGTGTGTGTTGCGTGTTGCGTGTTGCGTATTGCGTGTTACGTGATTGAGTGCTCCCGGGCGAGGTGAGGCCGGCGCGGGCGGAGGCCATTTTGGTTTTATCGAGGTAATATTGGTAACCGCCGGTGTAATGGGCCAGTTGGCCGGCGTTGACGTGGACGACGTGATTGGCGAGCGTGCGAATGAAATAGACGTCATGGCTGATAAAGATGAGCGTGCCCTGGAACTGGTCCAGAGCGAAGGCCAGCGCGTCGGTGCTCGAGAGGTCCAGGTGCGTGGTCGGTTCGTCCATCAGCAGGAGGTTGGGAGGGTCCAGGAGCAGTTTGACCAAAGCCAGCCGGCTTTTCTCGCCGCCGCTCAGGACGGCGACTTTCTTGAAGACATCATCGCCGCTGAAAAGGAAACAGCCGAGCAGCGTGCGCACGAATTGCTCGGTGAGGCGCTGGGGCGTATCGAAGGCCTCGTCCAGGACCGTGCGCTCGGGATTGAGCATTTCCACCCGGTACTGAGAGTAGTAGCCGGCCTTCACGTTGTGGCCGAGAGTGCGCACGCCTTGCTGGGGAATGACGACTCCAGCCAGGATTTTCAGCAGCGTTGATTTGCCGGCTCCGTTCGGCCCGACCAGCACGATGCGCTGGCCGCGCTCGGCTTCGAAGTTCATCCCGCGATAGACCACCTTATCACCGTAAGCCTGGTGGATATTCTCGAGCTTGACCGCGCGCAAGCCGCTGCGTTGCGGCTGCGGAAACTGGAAATCGAGCTTGCGATCCTCAGTTTCGGGCGCCGCAATTTTTTCCATGCGCTCGATCTGCTTGAGTTTGCTTTGGGCCTGGGTGGCCTTGGTGTTTTTAGCGCGAAACCGGTTGACGAATTCCATGAGGCGCGCGATCTCCCGTTCCTGATGTTTGAAGGCGGCGAGGTGCTGTTGCTCGTGGGCTTCGCGCTGGGCGAGGTAGTCATCGTAACCGCCGCGGTAACGAATGAGCCGGCTGTGGCGGATCTCGATGATGCTGCCAACGATTTGGTTGAGAAACTCGCGGTCGTGCGAAATGGTGAGAATGGCGCCCGGGTAAGCTTTCAAATATTCCTGAAACCAGAGCAGCGCTTCGAGATCGAGATGGTTTGTCGGCTCGTCGAGCAGCAGCAGATCGGGCTGCTGCGTGAGCAACCGTGCCAGGTGCGCGCGCATGACCCAGCCGCCACTCATCTCGCGCGCGGGCCGGTCGAGGGCCGCTTCCTGGAATCCCAGGCCCGCAAGAATCTGTTTGGCCGTGGCTTCCAGACGGTACCCGCCCAGTTCGTTGAAACGATCATGAACGTCGTCGTGAATTTCTTCTGGATGCAGCGCCTCGACGGGATGGTCGGCCTCCCAGGCCTTGAGAATGCGGCGCAACCGTACGTACTCGGGCGTGATGGCTGTGGCCAGTTCGACTACGGTCTCATCGCTGACAGGCGCGTTTTCCTGCGGCAAATAGCCAATGGTTACGCCGCGTTCGCGCGAAATTTTGCCGTCGTCCGGCGATTCCTGGCCCAGGAGGATGGCGAAAAGGGTAGTTTTGCCGGCGCCGTTGGGCCCGACCAACCCGATGCGGTCCTGCCGATTGACTTGCAGGGTGGCGTCGGCAAACAGCAACTTTTCGCCGTAGGCTTTCCGGATGCCGGATAGCGTTAACATGAAGTTCTAGCATCCAGCATCCAGCATCACCGGAGTATCACGATTCACGTTTCACTCAACCCCACCTTCGGCGCCACTTGCGCGACGTCCTTGTCCCCCCGGCCTGAGAGATTCACAATGATCACCTTGTCCTTCCCCAGCTTCGGCGCCCGCCGAATCACTTCGGCCACGGCGTGGGCGCTCTCGAGTGCCGGGATAATGCCCTCCAACCGGGCAAGCTTCATAAAACCATCAAGCGCCTGATCATCGGTGGCATAACTATATTCGACCCTTTCCCGGTCCCTCAGCCACGCGTGTTCAGGGCCCACTGCGGCATAATCCAGGCCGGCCGAAACGCTATGCGTAAGCTGAATCTGTCCGAATTCATCCTGCAACAAATAGGACCGTGTGCCTTGGAGCACTCCCAGGGAGCCGCCCTGAAAGCGGGCCGCATGTTTGCCCGCAAGAATTCCTTCGCCGCCGGCCTCAACTCCGAGCATCTTTACCGAGGCATCCCCAAGAAACGCATAAAACAATCCCATCGCATTAGAGCCGCCGCCTACGCATGCGATCAAAAGGTCCGGCAGCTTCTTCTCCTTCTCCAAAACCTGCCGACGCGCCTCGTCACCAATCACCCGCTGAAAATTCCGCACCATCAGGGGATAAGGATGGGCGCCATAAACTGTGCCAAGAATATAATGCGTGGTGCGGACATTCGTCACCCAGTCGCGCATGGCTTCATTGATCGCTTCTTTCAGCGTCTGTTGTCCGGCTTTCACGGGCACCACCTCCGCCCCAAGCATTTTCATTCGAAAGACGTTCAGCGCCTGCCGCTCACAATCCACGGCTCCCATGTAAATAACGCACTTGAGTCCAAACATGGCAGCCACCGTGGCCGTCGCCACCCCATGCTGCCCAGCTCCTGTTTCGGCGATGATCCGCGTTTTGCCCATTCGCCGGGCCAGAAGGATTTGGCCGATGCAATTGTTGATCTTGTGCGCCCCGGTATGGAGCAAATCTTCGCGCTTGAGATAAATACGCGCTCCCCTCAATTCGCGGGTCAGTCGCTCGGCCAAATACAATGGCGTGGGCCGCCCGCAAAATTCCCTCAAGTAGTACTCAAATTCGCTCTGAAACGCCGGGTCGTTCTGTGCTCGAAAATATTCTTCCTCCAGTTCCTTCAAAGGGTGCATCAGCGTCTCCGGCACGAACCGGCCGCCATACTCGCCGAAATGCCCCAATGCATCCGGCACAGGTTCCGCAGAAATCAAACTCATGCCCAAAACGCTAAGCCATGCCGCTCCCTTAGTCGAGGGGAACATGCAAAGCAGGGCATCTCGCCTGCCCTGCCACCCGATTTCGCCTCGCCCGACAAAATCCCAATCCGAGTTCTTTTCAACTCCTACTCTCTCCTTGCCAAATCCGCCTTTCATCGCCTTTATCCCAGATGACGGCCTCCGGGCCACGCCCCTATTGTTTGAGAAATAAGTCCGCATGAATTACTCAACCGCCTCCAATCGGCTATTTGCTATTTTCTATTTTCTATTTCCTATCCTCCCTTTACTCTCCGCGCTCTCCCCAAGCCCGGCGTTCGCCGCCGACACAATCCCCATCCCCCAACCCGCCGCCATCCTCGCCCTCCTCCACAAAGGCCACCCGCGCCTGCTTGCATCCTCAAACGATTTCTCACATCTCAAGGCCCAGTTCGCTTCCAACACCGAACTCGAATCCTGGCACAAGGACATCCAATCCAAAGCTGAGCAAATCATCACCGCCCAGCCCTCCCGCTACGAAATCCCCGACGGCCTTCGCCTCCTGGCCACCAGCCGCCGGGTGGTGGATCGCATTTACATTTTGGGCCTGCTTTACAAACTCGATGGCCAACAGCGCTGCGCCGACCGGGCCTGGAAGGAACTGGAAGCGGCGGCAAACTTTCCGGACTGGAACACGCGCCATTTCCTGGACACCGCCGAAATGACGCACGCGTTCGCTATAGGATACGACTGGTTCTACGAGGCCTGGACTCCCGATCAGCGATCCAGGGTCGAACACGCCATGATCGAGAAAGGCCTCAAGCCCGCACTCTCCCTCTACCGGGAGCGCCGATACTGGACGCGCATGAAGCACAATTGGAACCAGGTCTGCAACGGCGGCATCGGCATGGGGGCACTTGCCCTGGCCGAGGTGGAGCCGCAGATCTGTGGCGAAATTCTGCACGACGCCCTCGAATCTATCCAACTCGCCATGGCCGAATTCGCTCCCGACGGGGCCTGGAAAGAAGGCCCCGGCTACTGGAATTACGCCACGTCCTACAACGTCATTTTCCTTGCAGGGCTCCAATCAGCGCTGGGCACCGATTTTGGCCTCTCTCAGTTCGCTGGCTTCAGCGACACGGGCCTTTTTCCAATTTATCTGACCGGACCGCTCGGGCGCACCTTTAACTATGCCGATGGTGGCGACCGCGAGATACGCGCTCCGCAAATGTTTTGGTTGGCGCGCCGGTTTGAGCGGCCGGTATTCGCCGGCTACGAGCGCCAGGTGGCTGCCCCGGCTCCACTCGACCTGCTTTGGTCGGTACCCGGCGAGACTACGCCCAAATCCGTTAGGCTTCCCTTGGATAAATATTTTCGCGGCGCGGAGGTCGCCATTTTTCGCAGTGAATGGGGCAACCCGAAGGCCCTCTTCGCAGGCTTCAAGGCCGGCGACAACAAAGCCAACCACAGCCACCTCGATCTGGGCAGCTTTGTTTTCGATGCCCAGGGCGCGCGATGGGTCATAGATTTAGGGTCAGACGATTACAATCTGCCAGGCTATTTTGGTGCCCAGCGCTGGAATTACTACCGCCTGCGGGCTGAGGGCCAAAACACGCTCGTGCTCGATCCTTCCCCTTCTCCTGACCAGGACCCCGCCGCCTCGACGCGCATCATCCGCTTCCAATCCAATCCCGACCGCGCCTTTGCCATCGCCGACCTCACACCCGCGTACAAGAAGAGCGCGCAAAAAGTCTGGCGCGGCCTGGCCCTTTTGGACCGCGACAAGCTGGTGGTGCAGGATGAAATCCAATCGCAAAAGCCCGCCGACCTCTGGTGGTTCATGCACACTCCTGCGGCGATCAAAGTCGAAAAGGATGGCCGCGCCGCAATCCTTCAACAAGCCGGCGCCCGCCTCCGGGCCTCCATCCTGTCGCCCGAGACCGCGCAATTCCAAATCATGGATGCCAACCCGCTACCCGAATCTCCTCATCCCGAAAAGCAGGCCCGCAACGATAATATCCGCAAACTGGCCATCCACCTGCCCGATATAAAAGAAACCCGCCTGACCGTCCTGCTGTTCCCCCTCACAAAAGAAGCCAAACCCAGTCCTCAAAAGCTCACCCTGACCGATTTATCAAAATGGTAAGAGATTCGTCTGTCTCCATTCGTTTGTCAGAAGCGATGAAGACAAACGAATGGGGACAGGCGAATGTAATTTCCCAAAGCCAATACATTTTCCTGCCGACAAATTTTCCTGCCTGCCTTTCCGTATTATTTTCCTGCCTTCAATCTTCCTGTCTTTTTTTCCATTTTTCTGTCTTAAAATTTTTCTGCCAGTTCCCCTCTTATCATTTTGCCCCAAATCATTTGGCCTCTCATAATTCCTCCTTAAATGGCGTCCACCCTACCGCGAACCATCTTCATCACCGCCACAGATACCGGCGTGGGCAAGACCCTTCTCACTGCGCTTCTCTACCTCCACCTCAAAAGCCAAGGCCATCGAGTTTTGGCGATTAAGCCATTTTGCTGCGGGGGCCGGAACGATGCGGAGTTGTTTCACGCGCTGCAATGCATTTCGGGTCCAGTCAGGGGCAGATCGGTCGTGAAAATGAAACGCGCCTTCAGCGCTGGAGTTGGGCTCGATGACCGAAAACCCAGGGCCTTACCCTGGGCTGGCAGGAAAGACGCCTTTGGCGTCGCGGACGCTGCCAAGCTTACCATCGACCAGATCAATCCATTCTACTTGCCCGAACCGGTTGCCCCTCTGGTGGCGGCCAGGAAACACCGCCGAACCATTACGTTCGAAGACCTACTGGACTACGTCCAAGGCATCCAATATTGGTTGCGGGACACAAGGGACGCAAGGGACGCAAGGGACCCAAGCAATCCGCCAACCCTTTTGATCGAAGGTGCCGGGGGTTTGCTGGCTCCGCTCGGTCCGGGTTACTCCGCTTTGGACATCATCTCTTGCTTACAATGTCAATGTACTGTCATTTCTCCGAACCGCTTGGGCACACTGAATCATACCCTTCTGACAATCCGCGCATTGCAAGCTGCTGGTATTCAAGATGTTAGTGTCTCCTTAAACGACTCTACCAGCCCTAACCGGGATCAGTCATGCAGATCCAACCCAGCGATCCTCAAAGAACTCCTAGCCCCTAGGCTTGTAATACAAATTCCGTTCCTGGGCGACCGACCGCTAAAATTCGAGGTTCTTGAACGAAGCGCGAAACGGCTGGATAAGCAGCTTGGGAAGCTGCTGGCAACAGCGAGACAAAGCTAACCGCGAACTAACGACAACACATTGTCAATCGCGACTATTGGCGTTGATTCGCGGTTAAGAAAATGTCTGACTTGTTCCGGCAACACAAGGCTAGCTTTGCGTTTCGACCCAAAGGACGGCGTAGCGGAGGAGATCGGCGGCATCTTTGAGCGCCAGTTTGCGGCGGATGTTGGCGCGATGCACTTCGAGCGTCTTGGGGCTGAGATGCAGTTGAGTGCTGATCTCGGTGTTGTTTCTGCCCTGGCCGATGAGTTGCAGCACCTCAAGTTCACGGTCGCTCAAGTGTTCGACCGTTGTTCGGCCCGGGGCATCGGTTTCGCGGCCAAACGATTCCAGCAGGCGGCTGGACATGCTCTCGCTGACATAGATTTGCCCGGCCAGGACCTGCCGGATGGCCACCAGGAGTTTCTTGCCTCCTTCTTGCTTCATCAGGTAGCCCCGGCCACCGGCCCGCAGCACGCGCTCGGCGTAGATGGCTTCGTCATGCATCGAAATCACGAGCACCGGCAGAGACGGAAGCAGGCTGCGAGCGTTTTTGATGAATTCCAGCCCGTTTTGGTCGGGCAACGAAATATCCGCCAGCACCAGGTCAGGATTGAGGCTGGGAAGGACGCCCAGAGCTTCGAGTGACGTGCCGGCTTCGCCGCAAACTTCGAGGCCATCGTCGTTGTTGATGAGTTGCGCGAGGCCTTCGCGAAACATGGGATGGTCGTCGAGGATGAAGAGGCGTTTACGAGGGGAGAGGGAGGAGGGGCGAGGGGAGAGGGGCGAGGGGCGAACCGTTGCTGTGGCTCCCTTGCGCTCGCCCGCTTCCCCTCCGCTTCGGCGCTGCAAGCGGCTCTGTTTGGGTTTGGGACGCTGCGGGTGCATAGGCGCGATGCTGGCCACTCCCTCATCCCGCTGAGCGGGACGGTTCTGTTGGGAGGCGGAAGGTGCAGACGACGGCGGTGCCGCGGCCATTGGCGGGGCCGATTTCCAGGGTGGCGCCGATGATGCCGGCGCGATATTTCATGATCTGCAAACCCATGCCGCCGTTATTTACTGGTCGCGTCGGAAAGCCCGTTCCGGAATCCACCACCATCAACTGGGCGGCATGAGGCCCGCGCTGTAATCGAATCACCACGTTCTTTGCTTTGCCGTGTTTGATGGCGTTGTTCGCTGCCTCTTGTGCTATGCGGTAAAGATGGGTGGCCATTGAGCTGTCGCAAACGTTTATGGACGTGGCACATTCGAACCGGCAATCAACGTGAGAGAGTTTCGAAACGCTGTCGGCCAGTTCCTGCAGAGCTGACGCCAAGCCTTCCGATTCAATGGTTACCGGGGAGAGACCGTGGGCCAGCATGCGGGTTTGGGCGATGGCCTGGCGCACGTTTTCGGCGATTTTCCCCGCTTGCGCGGCGGCAGGTTTGGATTTTTTGGACAGGTTTTGTTCGAGGACCTGGCTCATTAGTTCGATGCCGGCCAGGTGCTGGCACAAGCCATCGTGCAGCGTATGACCGACGCTGCGCCGTTCGCGTTCGCTGATCTCCAGCACCTCCTTCTCCAGCCGCTTTCGCTCGGTGATGTCCCGGACGAAGCCCGTGAAGAGCCTGCGATCATCCAGCCGCACCTCGCTCACCGATAAGTCCATGGGAAAAAGACTGCCGTCCTTGCGCCGGCCTACGACCTCGCGCCCGATGCCAATGATCCTGGCGTGTCCAGTACGCATGTAATTGGCGAGATAGCCATCATGCCTCTCGCGGTCCGGCGAAGGCATTAGCGCGCTGACGTTGCGCCCGATGATCTCCGTGGCTGGGTAGCCAAAAATGGTTTCCGCCGCGGCATTGAATGATTCGATGATGCCTCGTTCATCAATGGTGATGATCCCTTCCACGGCGGTATCGAGTATGGCGCGCAGACGTTCTTCACCCTCGCGCCGGGCAACATGCGTTCGCTGGTTGTCGGCGCAATGGCGTGCGTGCAACAATTCGCTGGCCGCGGATTTGGCTTCCAGGGTTTGCAACAGTTCGATGAGTTGTTCGCGGCTTAGCGCACTGTAATCGGCCACGGGCCTAGCTTAGCTGGGTGGAAAGGTGGGGGCAAGGCCACACAAGGACGCGAATTCACAACCAAGGGTTAATTGGGTTAACTGAGTTAATTAAGGTAATTAAGGTAATGGGAGATCGGGTAATGAGACCCTTCGCCACGCCATCGGCCCATAGGTTACGAGACCCACAAAGGATGCGAGCGGGAAACAGACACATGTGTCAGAACCTGCCACAAAACACGAAATAGCGCGTAAGTGGTCTTTGAGGTCCGTGGTCAGTGGTCCCTGTGGTCAGTGGTCTTGTAGTCCTTCTCACGCACCCTTAAGTTTGGCGCGGTATTCTGTTGGGGGCTGCCCGACAATGCGGCCGAAGACGCGGTTGAAGTGGGTGAGAGACTCAAAACCAACGGCGTAGGCGATCTCGCTGATGCGCAAGTTCGGGTTCAGCAGCAGGTTCTTGGTTTTCTCAATGCGCACACGCGAGACATATTCGGTAAAGTGCAGGCCGGTATAGCGCTTGAATACTTTGCAAAAATAGAAGTTGCTGGTATTGACGGACTTCGCGACGCGGCCCAGGGAGAGGCGTTCGCCCATGTTCTGCTGGATGAATGCCTTTGCGCGAGTAATGAGCGGTGGCTCGGAGTTGGCTTCCTGCAGGAATATCTGGTTGGTGATCAAGGCAAGATGCTGAGCGAAAATGTGAAGCATGGTCACCATGGAGGTGTGCTCGGCCGAGTTCACGGTCTTGGTGGCGAAATAGGCTTCGCGTAGCGTCGCCCGGTTGGCCGGCACTCCCCAATCCGACGCGAGACGCGCAGAGCGCTCGAAACGGCTTTCGGTGGGTTTGGTGCGGAAAATCTGGCCGGTCTGCAGGTAGCCAATGAGTTTGTCCCCGACCCGGACTGGAACGGCCGTATCGGTCATGCCGTGGGCGCAGGTGACGCTCTGCGGTTCGGTGCGGGCGGCATCCGCCAATTTTTGCTGGGTCCGAAGGCAGGCCGCGCAAGAGCGGCTCTTACCGGCCATGATGGCGCAGAACGGGTTCTCATTGCGCTTGCTGCGATGGGGCAATTGCCAGGAAGCCACCGGTCGCAAGGCTACCGGCATGCCGGTGGCTGTGTTGAAGGCACGCTCGTAATCCCGGTAGAGTTTTGAGTCCACCAGCTTTTCGATCACTGTTCCGTTTCCATTCATAATTTCATTAGAGACTCAATTGGGGCTTTGCCCAATTTTGCTCTTCTGAAGCCAAAATAAGAGAGTACGCGAAAACGGGCAATTGGGGCCGCCCCTGATTAGGACTAAGGGCTGGCCCTTACTGCCTATAGGGGAAGCTGGCTCCAAACGGGCAGCGGGAGAAGGGTTCAGGGTTCAGGGTTCAGGGTTCAAGGTTCAAGGTTTGAGGTTCCGGTAAAGGACGGCGCACGCTGGGAATCAACTTTGTCGTAAACTTTGTCATTAACCCTTTCGTAAGCTCCATCTTGCAATCCGTATGACAAAGTCTATTTTCTAATCAGCCGCTATGATTACGCCAGCGCACATTCGCCAGAGAATTCTCGCGAAGCCCTTCAAACCTTTTCGCATCTTCATGTCCGACGGCTCATATCATGACGTTCCCCATTCCGAATTTGCCTGGGTATTTGGTTCGATAGTATTTGTTGGCGTGCCCGGCAGTGGGGGAGAGAGCGCAGGTTTCGTGAAAGAGTTGTCCATCCTGCATGTCTCGCGACTTGAGCCGCTTCGCCACAGCAAAAAGAGCGGCCGCAAATAGGTCCTGTGGAACGTATGCACCAAACCTTATCAAGCGGGCCGTTGGCCTGCCATGAATCAGGAAGCGGCTTCACCCGTAGCATCGTTCCTTTCCCGCTTTGGCAGAAAAAGCTTTGTGGTTTGCACCGGGCAGGAGTAGATTTTGCTAGGTGAGAGCAAACGCCGGACATTTTCGGAAATCGCAGAGTGCTGCAAGTCTCAGGCGAGGCAACAGGACCACGAAGCGGAATGGTCATATCCGACTCGCAGGTCGAGCAACAGCCTCTGAGATTCGCAAGGCGCTTCGGATAACTCCTGCCATCATAAGAAGGGTTCGGCGAGTGTTGAGAGAGGCTGGCGTTCAAAGTTGAGGTATTGCCGTCTCCATGCCCAGAAGCACGGAAGTAAAGCAGCGAAGTGTCTTTCTCAACGTCCCTTTTGACAAATCCTACGAACGGTTGTTCGTTGCTCTTATTGGTGGCTTGATTTCGCTGGGCCAAGCGCCCCACTGCGTCCTGGAGTTGCCAGAGATTGGACAAGGAAGGCTCGATCGTATCCTGCGATTAATCCAGGCCTGCCAGATATCAATCCACGACCTCAGTCGTGTGGGACACCCGGCTCGATTCAACATGCCTTTTGAGCTGGGCATAGCGGTGGCGTTAGCCCGTTATGGCGGCCGGCATCAGTTTGTGGTGCTCGAGGCGGAACGTCATCGTCTGAGTCGGACCTTAAGTGACTTGAGTGGAATTGACCCGGGCATCCACGGGGCGAGTGCGATCGGAATTATTTCCTGTCTGATTTCGCATTTGGGCTTGCCGACTGGCAACCCTTCCATCGCGCAAGTGAAAGCGCTAGACCGGCGCCTGTGGCGAGCAGCAAACATTTTAAAGCGGGATTATCGCCGCGATGACCTTTACTCCAGAGCTATCTTCCAAGGACTCGTCCAGGCTGGGCTGGATCTCGCTAGAGGCATGGACCTCGTCCTGGATTAGAAGAATAAAGCTTTTGGACCGAGCCATCAGCAATATGAGGAGCCGCCGAGGATAAGCAATGGCGAGGTCATTATCACCGCAGTCCCCGAACCGCCAGCGTTGGTGCTCCTGTACCCCGGCCTGCCGGTGGTGCTGGCGTTGCCGCGCAGACGAATGCCCCTCCACCGCTCTGCCCGCTTATGCCGGCCCCGTAGAAGGGTCAGACTCCGGCGGTGGCTAAAAAAGTCCAGATTTCTGACCAGGAGGGCTAAAACTCTTTTCCAAGTCGAGTAAGTCTTGCCTCGATTGCTTCGCGATTCAGTCCCCCAACGTTTTATAAACGCCGCAAGCGTCATGTCCGATTTCTTCTGATTACAGCCAAGGCAAATGAACACAAGATTGTAGGCCACTCGGCTCTCGTTCCTTTGCGCCTTCGCGCCTTTGCGTCTTTGCGTTAAGCTTTTTGCTTAGCCGCGCCTGGCCCCCCGCTTATTGCGGTGTGATGTCCTGCCCCAACCCTTCTGAGCGTTTTCTCGATTAAGTTTGCGATTAAGTTTGCGACAAAGTTCCCTTATTTCCCCGGCGCACCGCCATTTTTGCCCGGCTGCATGGCGGCGAGATACTCATAATGATGCCAGCGGTCCATGAGGATTTGTTGGGAGCGGGCGCTGAATTCGCGAGCGGCTTCGGGATGGCTTTGGGCCAGCATCGTGTAGCGAGATTCGTTTTGACGATATTGCTCCAGCGTGATCGTGGGCGCTTTGGAATCCAGTTGGAGCGGGTTGCGGCCGGCTTTGAGCAAAGCGGGATTGTAGCGGATGAGCGGCCAATGGCCCGACAGGACGGCGGCTTTCTGTTGTTCGAGGCCGTGGACAAGGTCGTAGCCGTGAGCAATACAGTGTCCGTAGCTGATGATGAGGGAAGGACCGTCGTAGGCTTCGGCTTCCAGGAAGGCTTTGAGCGCCTGCGTGTCATTGGCGCCCAAGGCGATTCGAGCGACATAGACTGACCGATAAGTCATGGCCATGAGAGCAAGGTCTTTCTTGGGGCGTAGCTTGCCGCCGGCGGCAAATTTGGCCACCGCACCGCAGGGAGTGGATTTGGACATCTGACCGCCGGTGTTTGAGTAAACCTCCGTATCGAGCACCAACACGTTGACCTTGTGTCCGGAGGCCAGAACGTGGTCCAGGCCGCCATAGCCGATGTCGTAGGCCCAGCCGTCGCCACCGACAACCCAGACGCTCTTTTTGACGAGGGCGTCAGCAAGAGCCAAAAGATTTCGGATTTCGGATTTCGGATTTCGGATTTCGGATTTCGGGTCCAACTGATTTGAGGCCGAACTAGAAAGAAGGTGTTGGAGTTTTGATTTGAGATCGGCGACCCGCTCCCGCTGTTGTTCGATGCCGGTGGAAGTGGATTGGTCGGCATTAAGCAGACTTGTGACAAGATCGTCGCCGATGATGGAGGCGAGCTGTTTGAGCAGTTCGCGGGCGTGCTCGGCTTGTTTGTCCAGGGAAAGCCGCATGCCGAGGCCGAATTCAGCGTTGTCCTCGAAAAGCGAGTTCGACCAGGCTGGACCGCGGCCCTGCGCATTCACGGCCCAGGGAGTCGTGGGAAGATTGCCGCCGTATATCGAGGAGCAACCCGTGGCGTTGGCGATCACGAGCCGGTCGCCAAAGAGTTGGCTCAGCAGTTTCAGGTGGGGAGTTTCGCCGCAACCGGCACAGGCGCCCGAGAACTCGAAGAGCGGCTGGAATAACTGCACATCTTTGACCAAGGCGGGGTTCAGACCCGCGCGATCAGGGTCAGGAAGCTTGAGGAAATAGTCCCAGTTCCTGGCTTCGGCTTCACGAAGAGGTAGTTGGGGAGCCATGTTGATGGCTTTGTGAACTAGCTGACCCGGAGGCGTTGGCGCACTGGTCTTTGCTTTAACCGGGCAGGCTTCGACACAAAGGCGGCAGCCGGTGCAATCTTCCGGGGCCACCTGCAACGTGAAGCGCGATTCCTTGAATTGCTGCCAGCGCGCAACCGAGGACTTGAAGGTGGACGGAGCGTCCTTGAGGGCATCTGGAGCATACACCTTGGACCGAATCGCAGAGTGGGGGCAGACGATGACGCACTTGCCGCATTGGATACAGATGGATTCATCCCAGACCGGAATTTCGAGCGCGATGTTGCGCTTCTCCCACCGTGTGGTTGCGCTCGGGTAGGTGCCGTCCGCGGGCAACGCGCTCACGGGCAACTCATCACCAAGTCCTTCAATCATTTTCGCGGTGACATCACGCACGAATTCAGGGGCGTCCGCAGGCACGGTCGGCTGAACTTCGACCGAGCTGGTTACTTTTTCCGGGAGCGCGATTTCGGACAGGTGGCTCAAAGCCAGGTCCACGGCGGCGTAGTTCTTCTGAACAATGGCTTCGCCGCGTTTGCCGAAAGTTTTTTGGATGGCCTTTTTGATTGCGGCAATGGCTTCTTCCCGGGGCAGGATGCCGGCCAAAGCGAAGAAGCCGGTTTGCATGATGGTGCTGATGCGGCCTCCGAGACCCGCCTGGCGGGCAACTTTGCCGGCGTCCAGAACGTAGAAGCGGATTTTCTTCTCGATCATCTGCTGCTGAAGTGCGGCGGGAAGCTGCTCCCAGGTATCGGCGGCAGCATGAGGGCTGTTCAGAAGGAACGTCGCTCCTGGCGCGGCGAGCTTTAGGACATCCATTTTCTTGAGCAGCGAGAACTGATGACACGCCACGAAGTTCGCTTCTGAGATCAAATAGCTGGACCGAATGTTCCGCGGCCCAAAGCGAAGATGCGACACCGTCACGGAGCCGGACTTTTTTGAGTCATAGACGAAGTAGCCTTGCGCAAACTGATCGGTCTCCTCGCCGATAATTTTGATCGAGTTCTTGTTTGCGCCCACCGTCCCGTCAGAGCCAAGGCCGTAGAAGACGGCGCGGACGATGTCAGGGTCCTCCGTCGAATACGACGGGTCGAAATCGAGGCTCGTATGAGTGAGATCGTCCTTGATGCCGATGGTGAAATGATTTTTTGGCAAGGGCTTCTTCAGTTCATCGAGCACAGCTTTGACCATAGCGGGCGTGAACTCTTTTGACGAAAGGCCGTAACGGCCACCGATGACGTGCGGAGCGTGTGGAGCGTGGAGCGTGGAGAGCGTGGAGCGTGGAGCGTGTGCTTCATGCCTAACAGCCTTTTCTGTCCTCTGTCCTCTGTCCTCTGTCCTCTCTCCGTTGTCCTCTGTCCTCTGCCATTCTGCGCTACTTTCATGCAGGGCGGTGACGACATCCAGGTAGAGCGGTTCGCCTGGGCTGCCGGGCTCTTTTGAGCGGTCGAGCACTGCGATGGCTTCTACACTGGGCGGCAAGGCGGCAACAAAGTGGAAGACGGAAAACGGGCGAAACAGGCGAACTTTTAGCAGGCCGACTTTCTCCCCGCGAGGAACAAGGTGCTCGATCGTTTCGTGGGCGACCTCTGCGCCGGAGCCCATCGTGATCACTACCCGCTCGGCTTCGGGATGACCGACGTAATCAAAGAGCGAATACTTCCGCCCCACCACAGCGGCAAACTTGTCCATGGCGTTCTGCACCAGGGCGGGACAGGCTAGATAGTATGGATTTGCAGCTTCGCGGGCCTGAAAGCAGACATCCGGATTTTGGGCCGTGCCGCGTATGAAAGGGTGGTCTGGCGAAAGCCCGCGCGCCCTATGCTGGCGGACCAACTCGTCGTCGAGCAGCGCTTGCAAATCCTCGGGCTTAAGTGCCTGAATTTTCGCCACCTCGTGCGAGGTTCGGAATCCATCGAAGAAATGCAGGAACGGAACACGCGCTTCGAGCGTCGCAGCGTGCGCGATCACGGCCATGTCCTGGGCCTCCTGCGGCGAATTAGAGGCGAGCATGCCCCATCCGGTGGCGCGGGCCGCCATGACATCGCTGTGATCGCCGAAGATCGAAAGAGCCTGTGTCGCGAGCGCGCGGGCCGCGACGTGGATCACTGCAGGCGTGAGCTCTCCCGCGATCTTGTACATGTTGGGGATCATCAGGAGCAGACCCTGGGAAGAGGTGAATGTGGTGGCCAATGCGCCGGTCTGCAACGCCCCGTGCAGGGCTCCGGCGGCGCCGCCTTCGCTCTGCATTTCTATGACTGTGGGAACCGTCCCCCAAAGGTTTTTCCGGTTTTGCGACGCCCATTGATCAGTCCATTCGCTGATGGAAGATGAAGGGGTAATCGGGTAAATAGCGATGATTTCGCTAAGCGCGTAAGCAACGTTCGCAACCGCTTCGTTCGCGTCTATGGTAAGCTGGGTTTTCATCTTCGTGGTCAGTAGTCAGTAGTCAGTGGTCAGTAGTCAGTAGTTGGTAGTTCGCAGGCAGTAGTCGCGGTTGGGGGTGTCGCGGCGGTGGCCATATTTTTTTCACGTTTCACGTTTCACGTTTCACGTTTCACAACCGGCAAACCGCCTCCCATTCGCCGGCTTCGACATAATGATGCAGTTGGAATCCCGCCTTTTTGCACAGATGCTGCATGGCGCGATTTTCAGGGAGAATGCAGCCGACGAGGCGCTCGAGTTTTTCAGTGCGGCCAATCTGCACGAGCAGTTTCAATAACTCAGTCCCGATGCCGTGGTGCTGCCAGGAATCGCTCACCAGCAAGGCGAACTCGCCGTCGTTGGTACCGCGCACTTTGGTCAGGCGGCCCACTCCAAGAATCTCGTGCTGACCGCTGCGCGGGTTTACATAATCGGCCACGAGCGCTATCTCGCGGTCATAATCGTTGAAACAAATTCGGGTGAGCCGTTCGTGAGCGATGCGCTCGGGCAGCTTAAGGGCGCTGAAGAAACGATAATAGACGCTCTGCTCGGAAAGGTTCAGATGGAAGTGTACCATGAGCGGCTCGTCTTCGGGCCGGATCGGGCGCAGCGTAATGGGCCTGCCATCCCGCGTTTTCCAGGACTTTACGTATTGGGTTGGGTAAGGACGAATGGCCGGCCGGGATAGGGCCTCCTCATTCACGTCGGCGCAGTGCAGAACGATCCGCGCGTCCAACGCAAGCAAACGGTCCGGCGACGCAAGCAAGGGATTAATATCAGCTTCGGCGATCCACGGCTGTTCGATGACTAGCTGGCTGAACCGCACCAGCAACTGCTCCAGAGCCGCGAGATCGATAGATTGCCGTCCGCGAACGCCCCTAAGCGCCTGGTAAATCTGGGTCCGCTCCATCATTCGGCGAGCGAGTGTCGCGTTCAGCGGCGGCAGGCCGAGGGCGCGGTCTTTAAAAACTTCCACCAATTGTCCGCCGGTGCCGAATAGGAGAACAGGGCCGAACTGCGGATCCTGGCTGCTACCCAGGATGAGTTCGTAGCCTTCCAAGGAAACCATGGGCTGGACGGTCACGCCGAGGAAGGCGGGTGTTGCGTGTTGCGTGTTGCGTGTTGCGTGTTGGGTGCTGCTGGATGTTGGATGATGGATGGTGGATGATGGAGCGGAGTTGGCTAAGCCCTGCTCGATCTGACACCAGGCGCGGCGGACGGCGGTGGCGTCTCGGAGGTTAAGCTGGACTCCGCCGACGTCGGTCTTGTGCGTGATGATTTCCGAATGGAGCTTAAGCACTACCGGATAGCCAATCTGATCTGCGATGGCGACGGCTTCCTCGACCGTTTTTGCGATGCGGGTCTCGACCGTTGGTATGTCATAGGCGGCCAGGACCTGTTTGGATTCAAATTCGGTGAGGAGGCTGCGGCCGGACTTTCGGACCCGGCTGATCAAATCGCTGGCCCGCTGCCGTCGCGCCGCTGCCCCGCGCGATTCTGCGACCACTGCCGGCGTCTCGTAAAGCGCACGCAGATTGTCGCTGTAGCGCCACATGTAATAGAAAGCGCGGGCGGCCCGGTCGGGGTATTTGAAGGTTGGTATGCCCGCCCGATTCAGGATTTCCTCACCGACTTCGACCTCTTTGGCGCCCATCCAACTGGCGAGAATGGGTTTGTGGTCGAGCTCTGCCATCGGCTTCAACTCCGCGGCTGTGCCGGTCGGATCCGTCATCGCCTGCGGTGTCAGGATGACCAGCAAACCGTCGTTGGCGGGATCCTTAGCGGCCAGTTCAACGGCTCGGGCGTAGCGCCCTGGCCCGGCGTCGCCCAGAATGTCAATTGGGTTGTTGTGGCTCCAGGCTGCCGGCAATAGGTCGTTCAATGACTTGAAGGTATCGCCGGAGATGTCGGCAAGTTGCGCGCCGCTGGTGATGAGCATGTCTGTGGCGAGCACGCCGGGCCCGCCCGCATTGGTGACGATTGCCAGGCGCGGCCCTTTCGGCCGCGGCTGCTTGGCCAGGACCTCAGCCATATCGAAAAGCTCCGCGATAGTTTCCACGCGCAAGACGCCTGCTCGGCGGAACGCAGCTTGCAGCACCTCATTGCTGCCCGTAAGCGAGCCGGTGTGCGAGGCCGCGGCTTTCGCGGCTGCCTCGGTCTGCCCCGCTTTGATTACGATGATCGGTTTAGTCAGCGCTACTTCGCGAGCAGCGGACAAAAAGGCGCGCGCGTCGCCGATTGTTTCCATGTAAATAACGATGCTGCGCGTTTGTGGATCATCTCCGAGATAGTAAATCAAATCGCCCCAGCCAACATCGAGCATGGACCCAAGCGAAACGAAGGCGCTGAAGCCCACATTTTCGCGAAAGCTCCAATCAAGGATCGCCGTGCACAGCGCGCCGCTTTGGCTGATGAATCCGACGCTCCCAGGCCGCGCCATTCCTGAGGCGAACGTTGCGTTGAGGGCGGAATGCGGGCACATCAGGCCAAGGCAGTTTGGCCCGAGCACGCGCATCCGGCTGCGACGAGCTTCCTCCAGGACCTGGCGCTCCAATTCCGCGCCGGCCGGCCCTGTTTCCTTGAAGCCGGCAGAGATAATGATGGCCGAGGGGACTCTGGCTTGCGCACATTCTTTGATGAGCGCCGGGACCGTAGGCGCGGGTGTGACGATTACGGCGAGGTCCACCGGTTCCGGAACCGCGCCGATATTGGGGTAGGCTTTGACTCCCAGGACGGTGTCGCGTTTGGGGTTGATCGGGTAAACGGAACCGGTGAAACTGGCTTTCTCCAGGTTCTGGAGCACCGTGCGCCCAACGCTTCCTTCGCTTTCGGTCGCGCCGACTAGCGCCACCGTTGCAGGCTCAAACATCGAGTCCAGCGGATGGCTGGGCTTACGCCAAATCACGCTGGCCCGCTGGCTCACGCCAGGCTTCAGGGCGGGTACTGGTTCGGTACGCGTCTCGTCCATCGCACCGAACCTAAACCGGGCGCCAAAAAAGGGCTTTGCCGCTTTTGCTAAAAGCTAACCATTTTTTGCTGTGGGTCGAGGCAGATAAAGGCTACCGCTTTTGCCACTTCGTCTTTCACTTTGTCCGAACCTGTGTCGAAATCGCAAGGGGCGACGAAGCACACGCCACCCGGAAGACAAAGTGAAAGACGAAGTGTGGCTACCGCTTGGCCATCTTCTCCCTTGCCGCTTCCAGGATACGCCGCTCGCGCTCGGTGAGGCTTTGGATTCCATGGGCGGAGATTTTATCGAGGATAGGATCCACTTCTTTGCTCAGGAATTCATCTGGCGGCAAGTCTTCCTGCTCATTTCCACGGGCACGGCCCCAGGCGGAGCTTTTGGGGGAAGGAACTCGCACAAGCCGCCGCGGGGATGGCGCCCTGCGCTGAAACTGCGGCCAGCGCCAATCCGCCGCGAAACGGATGAAGAGGATACCTGCGATCATGCCTCCGAGATGGGCGGCATGGGCTACACCAGGCCCGGTCTGGGTCAAACTGTTGCTTGCGGGAAACAGAATTCCGGCCAGAGCGACGATACCGCTGAACAATAACAGGAATTTGGCCCGCATGTTCACGGGGATGATGAAGAAGAGCAACAACATCAAAGGACGCTCCGGATAGAGCATGGCAAAGGCCGCCACCAGCCCGAAAGCGCCGGCTGAAGCGCCAACCACCGGCGCTGCAAATACGCCGCCCAGCGCCAATCCCGCCAGCGCCTGCAAAAGCCCTCCAATGACTCCGCTCGAAAAATAAAGCGCCAAAAAGCGTCCTCTGCCCAATGTCGCTTCCAACTCGCGCCCGAACATATAGATAGCCCAGCAGTTGAGCAGCAGGTGCAACCAGCCACCGTGCATGAACTGGAAGGTTATTAGTTGCCAAACGAAGCCCTGCCGCAACCCATCCAGACTGAGCGCAAGGTAGTAATTTGTCGGAAAGGTGGAAAAGCGTTCCAGAACGAGCTGCAATACATACGCCACGACCAGTACACCCAGAAGGACTACTGTGACTGAGACCTGCGCCCGGAACCGCGGCTGGCGCATGTAGTGGCGATCTTCCAACATACCAACTGAAAGTAGTCGCGACTGAGCGACTTTTCAACGGGGGTTTTCGGAAAGGGGCGAGGGGCCAGCGGTGCGGACTGGCTTTAGTTCCGGAGGGACGACAGACAATAGCCCAGCGTTTCAATTTCAACGCTGGGTAGGCGCGCTGGAACGCCATAAGTCCCGTAGAAGGTGTGAAATAATTGTAGCAGCCGAGCTAACGAGGCTCTATCCTTTTTGTCACCTGCTCGTGTGGAAGGGGCGCATCTTGATACTACCACTCTTGTTGGCAGAGGACGCCAGGGGGTCGGAGCGCGGCATTTATGCCGCTTCACGCCCCGAACGCACTGATGCGCCCGGGTTATCAGACCCGTTTATCGCGCTACGGACGGTGAAGCGGCATAAATGCCGCGCTCCTGCACGGTGGCAGTATCAAGATGCACCCGTGTGGAAGGATTTCAGAGCGCCGTTACCTCGGCTGCTACGCGGCAGCACTCCCCCATGAAAACCTTGGCTGGCATTGACGGCGGCGGAACCCGCACGCGTCTGGCCCTGGCGAATGAAGATGGCACGCTCTTAGGCTACGCCGAGGGAGGCTGCTGCTCCTTTGTTGATCTAGGCCTGGACACAGCGCGAGCGGAATTGGCGCGGCTTTGGGCCGCTGCCTGGCGCGTTGCCGGCGCCGAGCCGCGTCCCGCCGACGCTCTCTTCATGGGGTTGGGCAGCGTGCTTTCGGAGGCTGATGCGCTGACCAATTGCGACCTGGCGATTCAATTGGATTTTGGCCAGCACGGAAATGTGCGCGCCGATAACGACGCCTGGAACGCTCATGCCGGCGGACTCACAGGCCAGCCTGGCATCCTGCTGATTTCAGGAACCGGTTCCGCGTGCCTTGGTCGGAACGAGTCGGGTGCCACCTGGCGGGCAGGTGGCTGGGGCTACCTCCTCAACGATGTCGGCAGCGCTTACGCACTGGGCCACGCCGCTTTAATTGCCGCGACCCGCCACGCCGATGCTCGCGGCGAACCCACGAGCTTGGCCGAAGTGGTTCGCTCAGCATTGAACCTGGGAGACATGAAAGAAATCTTCAGGAAGCTTCATCACGAAGGCGTGCCGCGCTCAGCCATCGCCGCGCTTGCCCCGCAGGTGGCCGCCCAGGCCGAGGCGGGAGACACCGTGGCACAGGAGATTTTGCAAGAAAACGCGCAGGGTTTGGTGGAAATGGTGGTCACCGTCGCGCGCAAACTTGATCTGGACGAGCCGAAGCTGGCCTTAACCGGCGGCCTGGTGACCAACGCTCTAATGTTTCGTCAAATGTTTCTCGATAAGCTGACAGCTCGGTTGCCAGGTTTCACTTTGGCAGAGTCGGGGCTACCGCCGGTCCTGGGCGCAGTGTTGCTGGCCTGTGAGCAAGTGTCTGGCTCCAAAGCCTCCCTCGCTTTTCAGCAGAATCTGCGCGCAAGTTCCGCACCCGTTATCGGCCACCTGCAAGGCGGCTGTGCCCTTCCATCAGATTAACAATCATTTCCGGGATCGCCGTCGGACGCCGCTGAGCAGCCTATGAATATCGCCCTTTCGATGCGGTGTATGGCGTCTGTTTGCCCCCTCGAGAACGAGAGCAGCAAGTTCCGGTGAATCCTCCTCCAGATTCAGGCTTTGCGGCTGGCAGAACGCGCGCCTCAGGGCATCCCTGACTACCTCGCTGGCATTGTTATACAGCCCACTTTTTACCTTTCCTTCAATTACACTTTCCAACTCTGCAGTCAGCGAGACGTTCATGTGGACAAAATGAAACCGATAACAAACATTGTCAATGTTTGTTATCAATGGCGAGCACGCGTTTCCGGTGATCCGAACGCGACCATTCGTTCCGGCTACGCACAGTTCCCAACTCCCTCTCCTAACCAGCATCGCCAGCCCATCATCCATTAGTCCATCAATCCACCAATCCAGCCCTCCATCCAGCATCCAGCATCCAGAATCTTCCCGTCTCCATCTTCTATCTCCCATCTTCCATCTTCCGGTTTCAACCCCGTTTAAGCCGGATCATCACCACGGTGCATTGCGAACCGTCGGGGCTGATAAACTCGTAATCCCCAAACCCCGCCGGAATCAGGCAGGCCTGGAGAAAATCCAGCGAAGTCTGCAAAGCAGGATTGGTCTTGGAGCGGATGATTACCGACTTGCCCACCGTCACGGTTGGGATCTGCAGGAAGCGGCCCTCGGTGCTGTGCGCCATCGGCTTGCTGAACACGAACCTTTCGATCTCGAAGGGCATCTCGGCGATTGTGGTGAAGCGGTCCATGCGCGTGTCCCCGTCGCCACGCACCACCACAGGCCGGGCGCGCAGGTGCTCCTGCACATACTTTTCGCGACGCCACTTGTTGTTCCTGAACGAATGTTCCAGGTGCATCCGCATCGGCGGCGCGGTCATGCTCTTGGCTTTGTCATCCCACGTGTGCCGCGCGAAATCGTAGGTGAAAAACGAGTATTCGGTTCCAGCCACGCTCGGTCCGGTATCCATCTCCAGGATCATCTGGTTGCCGCCGTGGCCGTGTTCGGTGCCGGGCGGAATCAGAAACAGGTCGCCCACGTTGGTGGCCCAGCGCCGGATGAATTTCTGCCAGTCGAAAACTTTGCGGTTGTTCGAATCGCGGCACAGGTGCTCGTATTCTTCCAGATCGGCTTCCTCTTTGAATCCCATCATCGTGCCCGCGTCAGCGTAAGCCTCGGTGATATAATAAGTTTCGTAACGGCCCAGGGGCTCATTGAAATTGCGTCTCACGTAATCGGTGTCCGGATGATTATGGATCGGCATGCTGCCGCGCTCATAAGGCACCGGCTCGGCGAAGTAGCCGTCATCGAGCCAAACCTGCAACGGCAGCAAGTCGGGCCAGGTCCGATGAACGTATTCGCCCACCACCTGCACGGGACGCTGCATGATATTCTGGCACGGCGTATTCAACACCGCCGGTCCGCCAACATCTACCAGGATGCTCAACTCGATGCCGGCCAGTTCGTTCCAGGCCATGTTTTCCAGCCCGGGTATCTCATCGTAAATTTCCTTGAACCGATAAGATCCCCACGGACCGGGTTGGGTAATTTTGACCTGCTTGATCGGGCCTTTGACCAGCTCGTCTATGATGGTGTTATAGTCCGCCGCCGAAACCATTTTCAAGTTCCCAGTCTCAACGGCTTCCACGTAATAATCCATCTGGGCGAAGGCCTGCTTCTTCTGGCGCAGCAACAGATAGAAATCGCAGTAGTAATATTTTTTCCAAAGATAATTTGCCGAAGGCTCGTCGCTGCCGAAAGTGACCAACTTGCCATCCCACATCTGCCAAAGCAGCGGCTGCATCGTAAAATCTGCGTAGAACCGTAGATCGTAAGCCCCCGCCAACTCCGTAACCGCTGCGCCCGGGCCAATCACGAGCAGCACGTCGCTTGTAGGGGACGACGTGAGGAGTCCCGTCCCGCTCTGCGCCGCCCGCCTCTCCAGCCGTGATCTCAAGGCACCTACCTTCCCTGCATCAAGGATATCCTCCAACACTCCTTGCCCGTTCACCCGCCCGAACGACGGATCATCCGTCACGAACGGACGCCGATAGTCCTCGATTGCCTCCGGCGGCTGGTATAAGTCCGCCGTAGAAATGATCTCAATTGCCAGGCCTTGAGTTTTGGCCGCCCCGCGCAACCCAGTCTTCAACGCCGCCCAGTCCACTCCATACCAACCGTCAATGGCCACGGTAGCCGCTCGCCCCGGCCGTTGTTTTTCGTGCGCAAGCGCCAAAATGCGCCCGGGTACCGCCTGCGTTCCGCAGACCATTCCCTCCCGAATTTTCCCCGGCACGGCCACCTGGTTCGTGGCATTTTTCCGATATTCGTAAAGCGGCATAAGTCGCATCAATATCCGCGCCTGCGCACGATGGGGGAAGAAAAAACTCCAGCAAATTACTTGGGACGAGCTTAACCACGGATGAACGCAGATGAACACGGATGCAGCGAATCCGCAACGGACCGTCCGCAGCAAGGCCCAAAGTTCCAGCGCGCTCAGTCCTTGCCGAAAACGCAAGCATCTCCAACATTGTGTATGGATGAACCCTGCGGTTCGTCAAAGATTATGGATGACTACCACCGCTTGAATGATGCCGAATTGAAGGCGTTGTTCGACCATTTATTTCCGCATGGATTCGCGGGAGAGGACGTGCTGGTGGAGCTTGCGTGCGAAGGTTGGGAGAAATCACCTCTGAAGGCCTGCTTCCATCCATCGCCCGAACAGGTCTTTGAGGAGTGCCTCCGTCTACATAGGCGCTTCCAGGAGTTGGGCGCTTCACGGCGCAAGCGCAAACCGGACAACCCCGAACTCGTGCCCCAGCCCGAACCGACTTTAGCGCAGGTGCAGGCCGATTGGAAGGATGAGCCAGTGAATGAAGAAGAGGAGGTCCAGGAGCTGGTTGGTCGCTGCTTGTGGGACATCTTTTCGGATGGCCATGATGTCGTGGCCTCGGACGGACGCCTGGCCCACCTCGGCTCGTTCCGTGGGGCTGGCGGGTTCATTGCCGATTACGTTGATGGGAAGCAGCGTGATGCCTGGGGCGGTGATTACCTGCGCTTCTACATGGGCACATCCTGGATTTCTTGCTTGGGCATTCACGAGCGCGCCGATCTGACGCCCGTTTACGCGATGATCTTTCGACGTCTCAAAGCGCTCGGGGCGGATTGGGTGTACCATTTTCCTGAGCTTGGGTTAGTGGATTTCGGGCCGCGCCGGACAGCTTCGAGGAAACCCGAGGACTATTCGCCATCCGACGCCTTTGCCGAAGAGCAATCTGAGCGCGAGCGGCAGGCTGAGCTGGAGAGGGTCCGCGCGGAGTTGGCAAAAATTCACGAACGATCCAAACGCGAGGCATTGGATTGTCCGCCGCCGAAAGTCGTGCTGGCGTATCAGCAGGTTTTCGGACGTGACCCAAAAGGATGGCCGCCTGTGTGAGTCCAAGAAAAGGTCGGGGCCTGGTACTTCATCGGAAGCTCGAATTCTGCGTCCGCGCCCACACGGCCGCCGAACACCCATTGGACCAAGTTAGGAAAAGACCGCCTCCAGGTCAGCGGTTAAGCCAGTCGCAGGATCCTTTACTTGTCCCTCTACAAATGTCTTCAACCTGCCGTCCGGAGTATAAATGGTGATTGCCTGTTGCGGTGGGTTGACCACCCAGACGCTTTTGATACCGCTCTTTAAGTAGATCTCGACCTTGTCCATTACCTCCAGGGTGCCTTGAGTCGGAGATAGGATTTCCACAACCAGAAGCGGCGGCTGGGTGACGTGGACTTCATCGTGCCGGAAATCCACCGGTTGCCGCCGATACACCGAAAGATACGGGGTCGAAGGCCGGCCGTCCAACTCGAGCGATAGCTCGCTCATTACCCGATACTCTTTGTTTTTGGCGAATTCGATTGAAAGATTCGTCTGAGTGATCGCGTGGTTCTTGCTCGGCGTTGGTTTGCCTCTCTCACGTTCGTAGGTTCCCCGATTTTCCACGACCGCCGTATTCATATCAGGACATTACCACAAGCCATTCACAATGTGAACAATGATTCTTGCGCTTCACTCCGGAGATAGCACCTTTGCCTCTTTGCGCCTTTGCGTTAATTCTCCACGCCCAGAAAGCCCACGTCCAACGCAACGCTAATCGCCCTTCCTGTACGCGAAGCCAGCCGGACGGACTGCGCATCCGCCGCCGGAACAATCCGCGCGACGCAATCAAAACCTCTCGGGATGGGGGCGACGGCTATGATGTAATTGACCACGAGTGGTCGCATTGGATCCAGTCGAAGGCAGGTCGTGGAGCCTTTGGCGGAGAGCGGGTTCTTGCTCACTGACTCGGCCAGGCCGTAATGGAAATACGATGTGACTTCCTCCAGGCCCAGAACGTTGGTGTGCCGCCCGTTCCACGGCGGGTAATGCCGGCCGCCGTTGGACAGCCAGAGGATTGTCTGCCGCAGCACGCGCGGATCCTTGAGCGCGAACCAAACGTAGCCCTCCGCCGGAAACGTCACGGCGGTCCAAACCAGTGGCAGCCTTTCATCGCTCACCAGGAGAACCAGGTCTTCAAATCCACGCCGTGCTGGATAGCGGCTTAGATCCGTGTAATTCCCGGTTTGGGTGGGCACTCTTTCCATTGACTTGAAAGCGGCGCCTGGGCGCAGGCAGGAATAGCCGCGAGCTTCGGGTTTCTCGAGCGATTCGGGAACGACCCAGCCTTGCCGGAACGGGTTGGTCGAAATCCGGCCGCTGCCTTCATTGTCGGGCAGTTTCAACATGGCGTGATGGCCGAAACTCATTGGGCCGGTCATCCCGCTCACCACATGGCGTTCATAGATGGCGCTCTGGTCCGCGCGCAGCACAACAAATTTATCCACAAGCCCCTTGCGCGTGCGCGTGCGCAGGCTCAGGTGAAGCCGCTCCGGCGCGTGCGACTCCAGCTTCCAGCGGCGGTTTGCCGTTTCGCCGTGCGGCGGATGCCGTTCGCCGCGGTAAGGGGTTGCGTTGCCGCCGAACGGCAGGCAGAAAAAATCTCCACGCAAAACCTCGAGCATGGGTGGCAGTGTTGGCGCCACTGGTTCTTCCGCCCAGGGGGCAACGGAAAACGGTTGAATGGCTTTTCCTTTCACCCGAAACGTGACGGGACCGACTTGCCCGCCGGTTTCAGTGACGAACGCCTCGACTTCCGGCGTGGCAATCCGCCAGGAGGGTTGGCCGAATTTCACGGTTAGACTGGGTTTCATCTGCCTGCACAGCGTGCGCGGGTTTTATTTCATGGCAAGAACATTTCAAACTTGAACGACACACTCTTGTAAAAACGCGCCAGTGTGATAAGACAGGCGCATGTTCGTCCTATTCGCGACTTTCGCCACCGCGCTGGGCGGGTTTCTGTTTGGATACGACACAGCGGTAATCAACGGGGCCAACACGTATCTCAAGAGCCATTTCCTCTTGACATCGGGGCAGGTGGGCATGGCCGGCGCCAGCGCCATCCTGGGCTGTATCCCAGGAGCGATGTTGGCCGGGTTCCTCAGCGATCGCTTCGGGCGCAAGAAGCTCCTTTTCTTCTGCGCGCTGCTTTACGCGCTATCGGGCATCCTCTCGGCTGTTCCGAGGACGTTTCCGGAATTTTTGGCGGCCCGATTCTTGAGCGGCCTGGGGATTGGTGCCTCTTCGATGGTGTGCCCGGTGTATATCGCCGAGATCGCGCCGGAGCGCTGGCGTGGCCGGCTCGGATCTCTTTTTCAACTGGCCATTGTGACGGGAATATTCGTAACGCTTTTCGTTAACCAACACATTCAGGGGATGGGCGATGACGCCTGGAACGCGAGCGCCGGTTGGCGCTGGATGCTGGGGATGGAAGTGCTTCCCGCCGCGCTGTTCGCCGGGCTGCTGTTGCCTGTGCCCGAGAGCCCGCGATGGCTGGCTCAGCAAGGGCAAAATGAGGCCGCGCTGGACATTCTCACTAAGGCTGGCGGGGCCGAACACGCCCAGAAGGAATTGGCCGCCATCCGCGCCGCGATGAGCCAGGAGGAGGGCCGGCTCCGGGAATTGTTCAGCCGCGCCTATTCCCGGCCGCTGATCATCGCCGTAGCCCTGATGATCGGCTCCCAGTTTTGCGGCATCAATGCCATCATCTACTACTCGACAGAAATCTTTGAATCGGCCGGCGCCCTCAAGGATGCCGCATTTACTTCGAGCGTGTGGATTGGATTGGTCAATCTATTGTTCACGTTTGTGGCGATCGGCCTGGTGGATGTGGCGGGACGCCGTCCCCTGCTGCTGGTGGGCACCACAGTGCAGGCCCTGGCGCTGGGCGTGGTGGGCTGGATGTTCCATGCGGGGCACCATGGTTTGCCGCTGTTGGTCTGCATCATGGTTTTCATCTCAGCTTTCGCGATTGCGATGGGGCCCATTCCCTGGATTCTCTGCTCGGAGATTTTTCCCAACAAAGTGCGCGGGCGCGCCATGTCCATCGCCACCTTTACCATCTGGACCTCATGTTACATCGTGGCGCAAACCTTCCCCATGCTCAAGGATAGCACTGCTGTGGGGCCGGCCCGGACGTTTTGGATCTACGGTGTGGTCAGCGTGCTGACTTTCCTGTTCGTCTGGCGCAACGTGCCGGAAACCAAAGGCAGGACACTCGAACAAATTGAAGGCTTTTGGCAGCCACAAAAGGCGCCAGAACCTTCGAACCAATCTAGTTAATTCTGTAGCCGCGCGTGTCAGTCCAATGCGGCTTATTCTTCATCTGCAGCCGGGCTCAAGTCCCGGAGGGACGACAGACAATAGCCCAGCGTTTCAACGCTGGGACCGTCGTCGCGGCCGTGCGCGAGTCCCGTAGGGACGACAGAAAACGGTCTTTGTGCCGTCCCTCCGGGACTTATTCCGCACGGCGGCACGAACCCAGCGTTGAAATTGAAACGCTGGGCTATTATTTGTCATCCCTGCGGGATTAAAACGCTCCAAAACGTAGTGCCATTGCGTCCATACGCACCACCGCATCGGCATCTTTGGATTTTGTTGGCCTTTCCATCGAATTTTTCGATTTTGGGTCGGGATTTTCGATTTCCCAAACAATCCAAACAGTCCTACGATCAATTTGATTCAAGGTTTAAAGCCTATGAACGAATCAGAACGAGCGGAACTGGAGCGGCTGAAACTGAGACAGGCGCAGTTGGAAAGCGACCTTCGGGCCTTGTCCAGGGAGATTACGACGCTGGGTTTGCGGCTCGATCAAGAAGTCCAAAGTCCAAAAGAATTCCAAAGTCCAAGGTCCAAAGTCCAAAGTCCGATAGTCGAACAACCAACCCCAGTTTCTGGCGGTTCGGAACCCCCGCCAGAATCGGTCAGTGGTCAGTGGTCAGTGGTCGGTGATCATTCCGAGCCCCCGCCGCTTCCGCCGATTATTCCCGAAGCGGTGCCTGTGGGTCTGGCATTTTCCCGGCGAGAACCTGAGCGGGAGGAGGCTCAACACGCCGGCGAGAGCCCGGGCCGGGCAGGCCATCCGGCGCTCCCAGGTCTGGCCGTTCCGACTAGTAAGCCCTCTTTCGAAATGCGTCTGGGCACTTATTGGCTCGTTCGAATCGGGATCGTGATGGTCCTCACGGGTCTGGTTTTCTTTGGCAATCTGGCTTACCACAATTACATCAGCAAACTGGGGCCCGGCGGGAAACTTGCCCTGCTTTATGTTGCCAGCGGATTACTCCTCGGCGCCGGCGCATGGTGGCAGCGGCGGGCGGCCAAAGAATCTCTGAAAAACTATGCACAGGTGCTCTTCGCTGGTGGATTGGCGGCAGTCTATTTCACCACTTACGCGGCTTATCATATCGCCCAATTGCGCGTTATCGAGAGCGCTGCCGTTGATGGTCTGCTGCTGCTGGGTTGGGCGGCTTTCATGGTTTGGATAGCCGACCGCAAAAAATCCGAGGTGCTCGCGCTGTTTGCCGTTGGGCTGGCTTATTACACCTCGATCATCACCCACGTAGGTTCGTTCACATTGTGGTCGAATCTCGTGCTTACTTCCGCAGCGGTAGTGTTTCTTCTGCGCAACCGGTGGGCGGCCCTTTCCTTCGCCAGCCTCCTCGCTTCGTATGCCTCCTACGCGTTCTGGCGGTTTTTCGACGGGGAGAGTTGGCACTGGGCGACGCCGGAGCAGGGCTTGTGGACGGGCGCGCTGTTTTTGATGAGCTATTGGCTTGTGTTCACCGTGGCCGTGTTCGCCTCGCGGGGCGAGAAGTTTGCCGGCCAGAATCGCATCGCCTTCCTGACGTTCAACAATGGCGCGTTCTTCTCGTTGTTTCTGTTGACTATGCTCCAGGTGCAAACCGGCGGATTCTGGAAGTTCTGCCTCGTGTATGGCTCGGTGCTGCTGGTGTTAGCAGTTGCCGCAACACGTATCCTCGCGAGCGAACCACTGGCCAGAAACTTTTATCTGACACAAGGACTCCTGCTGATAACGGTGGGCTTCATTACCGAATTCGCCGGGCTGAAACTTGCGCTCATTCTGGCAACCGAAAGCGTAATCCTGTTGATGGTCGGATCTCTTAGAAGAAACCTGGTGCTCCTGACAGGGGCCTATTTGAGCGCCGGTCTTTCAGTAGGTTGGGGCATGGACGGCATGAAGCAATTCGACTCCTCCAGCCTTTGGCTGGGCGTCGGCCTGGGCGTGCTGATGGTCTGGTTGGAACCGAGCGCGGCTCTCCCTCTCCCCTTCGTCAGGGGGAAGGGGCCGAAGGGGAGAGGGTCGGGGTGAGGGGTTCCTTGGAAGCAGCAGCGTCCGAAAAACTTGAACCTCACGATGTCACCGGACCCGCTGCGGCTCAGAGAGCCGCGCTCCTTCGCCCAGGTCCGGCGTACTTCTCGGCGCTGGCGTTGATCATCTGGCTCATCGCGACCTGGGACAACACGAGCCGCGCGAATTTTCCAATCGTTCTTGGGGCCGAGGCACTGGTTCTAACATTTTCCTTCTATGTGTTGCAATTGCACGAACTCACGGTACTTGGCCAAGCCTATGCAGTTGTAGCGAACCTGGCGTGGCTCGGAAACTTCGCTTCTGAATTGGGTTCGGCGCCACCGTGGTGGAATCCGGCCGCGCTGATTGTGACCACATTGGTTTTGGGGCACGTGTGGAACAGTTCAAAGTTCAAGGTTCAAGGTTCAAGGTTCAAGGTTCTTGGCGATCAGCGCTCGGGGTTCGGACTTGTATGTCAGGCGATTTATGCCCTTGGGATTGTGGCAGTGCTGTATTGCTGGCTTCATCCCAAATTCAAAGTCCAGCCGCAGGTGTGGCTGGCGCTGACGAGCGGACTGGCCATCTGCGTCACTGCCTACGGAGTGCTAACACGCTTCTGGTTTCTGGCGGCGTCCGGGCAGCTCTTCATCCTGGCAAGCTGTATCGAATTCGGGTTGCAACTGGCTCAAGGCAGACCTGAGTGGTACTTGCCGCTGGCGCCCATCGCCGCCTTGGCGCTCCTTTCGGGCGCGACAGTCAAATGGTTCCAAAGGAGCGCCGAACTCCGTTTCGGCGCGAACGTGTCTGCGTCCACTCATCGCGCCGAAATAGAATTCGGCGCTCCACTGCTTGAAGCAGCTCGCGTTTATCGCTGGGCGGCCCTGGTTTTGGCCATCTGGTGGGTCTGCGAATACATCTCAGAACCTAACCGTGTTTGGGTGCTCGCTTTGCTGAGCGCTGCGACATTCGCCTGGGGCGGACTGCGCCGGAACGGCGAAGCACTTCTTTTCAGCGCCGCCTTCGCTGTGCCTGCGCTGTTCCTCTTCTGGGCCCCTTTGATGGATTCGCCTCATCTTTATTGGGGCCACCTGCTGCTGGTTTGTGCTCTCCTCGCTCAGCAGCAGTCCGCTCGGCGCTTTCCCGAACACTTTGCTTTGAACTCAGAAGCGCATGCCGCACTGATCTTCATTGGCGGCTTCAGTCTGTGGCGCTTCCTCACGGTCTGGGTTTCCGAACAGGCCAGTGGCTTCTATCTCACGGCCAGTTGGTCGGTGCTCGCGCTTGTTTTGTTTGCTATCGGCATTGCTTTGCGCGAGCGAATATACCGATGGCTGGGGTTAGGCATTCTGGCGTGCGCCCTGGGCCGCGTGGTCGTCTTCGACGTCTGGCGGTTGGAAATGATCTACCGCGTCCTCAGCTTCATGGCCCTGGGCATCGTGCTGCTGGTGCTTGGGTTTATCTACAATAAATACCAGGAGAAAATCAGGGCGTGGTTGTAGGAGGCTGGGGTTGGAAGCCCTTGACAGTTAATCCATCACCGTTAATGTCTGACATTATGGCGACCACAAAATAGTGAGCTATGATTACCTCAATTCATACCTTGATTTACTCCGACGATGCGAACGCAACCCGGGCTTTCTTGCGCGATGTGCTCGGCTGGAAGTATGTGGCCGAGGACTGGGACAACAACTGGCTCATTTTCAAATCAGGGCCGAGCGAAATGGGCGTGCACCCCACGCACAGCGAATGGGAAGGCAAAACCTATGATCACCCGCGTCATCACGCGATCGCGCTCATGTGCGACGACATCGAGACGACGGTGGCCGACCTGCGCGCAAAAGGAGCGCAGTTCCGAGGTCCGATCGAACAACGCGAGTACGGGCGCGTCATCATGATCATCGTCCCGGGCGCGGACGACATTCAGTTGTATCAGCCAACACACAAGCTTGCTTACAATCTCTAAGCTCCAGTCCGCTATAGCTTTGCGCCGCGAAGTGAACACCGCGGAATCGGCTTTAGCCGGAGACATTCCATACTGCTTTCATGAACACCGGGCTTCAGCCCGGTGTAGCCGAGCCCGGACAGCGAGAGCCGTTTCACCCGAATATTTCACACACTGATGGGAAGGCCAACGGTGCGCCGCGTGAGGGCACGCGGCCTACAAGCCAACACCGCTTTTCCTGTAGGCCGGGTGCCCTCACCCGGCGTCCCGGGGTGTGAAATATCCAGGTTAAACGGCTTCTCGCAGTTCGAGGAAGCCCCGAGCTTTCCAGGCTGTGGAGCGGCCGCTTACATTCCCATCGGGCTGAAGCCCGCGTGTTAATGAAAGCGGCACGGAGTGTCTGAGCTCGGTGTTTAAATAATGATCTTTGAACAAAATTCGAGCACTGCGGTCTTTTACTTTGTGATACAAAGTTAAATTCGCAAATTAACAAAGGACCTGTTTATGTCTGATACTTATCGTGTGCCCCCACCCATTCCAACCTTATCCGTCCGCCCTGCCCCCGCGCCGCCCCCCGAACCGCTCGGCACGCGTCCCGAAGAGCGCGAGCTGATCACTGGTCCCATTGCGGCAGTCGAGGCCATACTCCGCCAGCCGCGGCGGGTCATGTACCAGGTCCGGCAACCTGGGCCGGGCCGGCTCATCCTGCGGATGGTCTGTATTGTCATCTTCTGCAGCCTCGTCTATGGCGTGGTGGTCGGCACATTCTCCAACGGCGTGCAGCTTTGGGCCGCCCCGGCCAAGATCGCCGGCGGACTGCTGATCACGGCGCTGATTTGTTTGCCGAGTCTCTACATTTTCACCTGCCTGAGCGGTTCGCAAGCGCGCCTGGCGGAGATTTGTGGGCTGCTGGCCGGGATGCTGCTCCTGAGCACTCTGCTACTCATTGGTTTCGCTCCCGTGGCCTGGCTGTTTTCGCAATCCACGGAATCGGTTACCTGGATGGGCGCGCTCCACCTGTTGTTCTGGTTCATCGCGACGGCTTTTGGGCTTCGGTTCTTTGCCAACGCCTATGCTCATTCGCAGGCTCGCTCGCAAGTGGGGCTGAACACCTGGATGTGCATCTTCGTGCTGGTGGCAGTGCAGATGACCACCGCCCTCCGCCCCATTGTGGGTACGGCCAAAACCTTCCTGCCGCAGGAGAAGAAGTTCTTCCTGGCCCACTGGGGCGATTGCCTCAAGCCCCTGACGCAGGACTCCCCCACGCCCGCGCTTACCCGCTAACCCGCGCAAACTTTGTCCTTAACTTTGTCGTAAACTTCGTCGAGAACTTAATCGCAAACTTAATCGCAAACTTAGTCGATGCTTTTTGCCATCTGCCATAAGCAATCTGCAATCCTACGCGTGCGGTCCGCGCACTCCACATTGCCTTTCACGTTTTAACGTTTTAACCCTTTTAACCTTTAACTCCTAGCGTCCCCTGACACTTGACACTTGACACCTGACACCTGACACCTGACACTTGACCCCTGACCCCCGACCCCTTCCCCATGCACCCCTTCCCCGCTCATTTGAAATCCGTTGATTACTTCTTGCGGGCCGAACCCGAAGGCCTCGGCGCATGGTTGGTGCGCCGGGACTCGCGTCTGATTTGGTTCTGTATCCTCGCTGTCGTGGTCGGCGCCGCTCCGTACGGAGCCGTCATGGGCTGTTGGTGGAGCCCCTTGCAGGGGCTTTATGTGGCGATCAAGCTGCCCTTACTCGTCCTGCTCACTTCCCTGGGCAATGGCCTGCTCAACGGAATGTTGGCCCCGCTGCTGGGACTCAACATCACCTTCCGGCAGTCTTTGACCGCAGTGCTGGTCAGCTTCGCCTACGCCGCCCTTGTCCTGGGGGCTTTCAGTCCGGTGGGGCTCTTCATCGTTTGGAACACACCGCCGCCAAGCCTTGCCACCGAGCCGTCATCGCCGGCGTATGCCCTGATGCAATTGACGCTAGTAGTGTTTATCGCCTTCGCCGGCGTAGTGGGCAATCTCCGTTTGCTGCCGCTGCTGCGACAACTGGCGGGCAAGCGCTCGGTGGCGCGGAAGGTTTTATTTGCCTGGCTGGCGGGCAATCTCTTTTTGGGCAGCCAGATCTGCTGGGTCCTGCGTCCCTTCATTTGGGGCGGCCACCCCGTTTCCTTCATCGGTTCACACCCTTTCCAGGGCAATTTTTACGAGACCGTGTTCAGTGCCTTAAGACGCGTACTGTTCTAGCCAGGATTTGGTGCCCGCCCGTTCTGCATAGTCCCGGGAGGGACGGCAGATAATAGCCCAGCGTTTCAACGCTGGGATATCGGTCCGACGGCGAATAAGTCCCGTTAGGGACGACAGAACCACAAACCCTTGTAGCAGCCGAGGTAACGAGGCTCTGAAATCCTTGTACACGAGCAGGTTACAAAATAATTAGAGCCTCGTTACCTCGGCTGCTACGATTATTTCACACCTTCTGAGCGGTTACCGTTCGGCTTGCGTTGTTCTTGACAAGCCGCCCTTGGAGTTGCTTACTGTACGCATCCTGTGCATGGGCGCACGCAAACTCGAGAAGTATCTGACGCGGCAGTTTGAAGAGCACGTTTCGCGCGACAGCGTTGAATGTGAGCAGAAGTACCGCGTCGCCCGCATTGACCGCCTGCGCAAACGGCTCCTGGGACTTGGCGCGCAAACTCACGCCAGCGGCTTTGAGCGCAACGAACTCTTTGACTGCGACGACCGCCTGCGCCGTCAGGGTCTCAAGCTTCGGTTGCGCTGTCACGCCGGCAAGGTTGCGATGCTAACCCTTAAAGGCCCGCGGGCGAATGGACGTCAAAAGACCCGCATGGAAGTCGAGACCCCCGTCGAATACAGGGCTGCCAAACGCATCCTTGAATTGCTCGACTTTCGCGTCAAAGAGACCTATTCGAAAATCCGTGAGGAATTCCGCTTGGACGGTTGTTCGATCTGTCTCGATCACATCCCCAGCGCGGGCTGGTTCATCGAGATCGAGGGCCGCCCGGCGCAGATCCGAGACATCGCGGGCCGGCTCGGATTGCGCGCCGCTGACCGCGAGCACCGCTCCTACCGCAGGTTGATCAAAGAATCCACAATGCACGGCGCGCACTCAGCGCGCGGCGTCAATGGGACTGTTCGCGCATGAGTACGGCCTCAGTGACGGCTGCTGCGGAGCGCCGAATTCTATTTCGGCGCGAACCTGTCAGGGGTTTCTCGTCGCGCCGAAACGGAGTTCGGCGCTCCGCCCGCTTTGACTGAGGCCTTAAGCGCATGAGGTTGTTAATCGTTGACGACGAAGCCGACTTGTGCGGGCTGTTGAAGGACCATTTTGAAGAGCACTTCAAAGGCGAGGTCTTCACATCTACGACGCCTGCCGAAGCCCTTCGCCTGCTCGACGAATTGCAGCCCGAGGGCATGCTGCTCGACATCAATTTGCGCTCCAAACTCAATGGATTCGATGTCCTTGCCCGAGCGCGAGAAATCAGTCCGGCAACCAAAGTCATCATGGTTACCGGCATCAATGACTTCGAGAGCGTGGAAAAGGCGATGGCTCTGGGCGCCGTGGATTATATCACCAAACCGTTCACCGTTGATTACCTGGAAGAAACCGTGGACGCCAAAATCGCCCGGCACCTGGCCTACGCGTGACCGCTGTAGCGCAGGTTTCCAACCTGCTGTATCGCCGACTTCCAGTCGGCAGGCTTAACTCCAACCCAGCGTCCCAGCCCATTCGCACGTTGGCGGGTTGGAAACGTTGGAAACCCGCGATATCCCGACGCGTCGGGAGAAGCCCGCGCTACGGTGCAGCATCAAGCATCCGCCCGCCTACAAATCGGCCGCCGATTTATACTTTGTTCTGCGCCGCCTCGTGCGAAGATTGGGGCGTGAACGGCGTTGCTGCACAACCTGCGGTAGATTTTCGGACGGTTTTTCGCGAACTGGTTCAACGGATCGAGCGAGTGTATTCGCTTCACGTCACCGTCGGCCCGGTGACCGGGTCCTACACTGGCCAATTTGATGGCAAGGAGATTTGGGTTGATCTGGATAAAGACCCCGAGGAAGCCGTTTTCATCCTGGTTCATCTGTTCGGCCACACCGTCCAATGGAATATTGACGAAAAGCTGCGAGTGCTGGGTCAGGCTAATTCAGGTGTCACGCAGCAAGACCTTCCACGCATCTACCAATACGAACGGCAGGCTTCACAGCTTGGCCTGGCGCTGTTGGAAGAAACGGGCGAATTTCGTCTGGCCCGATGGCTCACCGACCGCTTCGGCGCAGACTGGAAGTTCCTCGCCCATTTCTATCGGACCGGAGAAAAGGTCCGGTTCCAGAGCGACGCGGGAGCCGATGAGCCTTTGCTGACGGCGGTACCGATCCCGGCGTTCGTTCCTCAACGCTGGCCCCCGAGAGGGGCGTTTTGACCCGGGAATGCATTGGCCCGGCGTGCGACAAGTAGTCGGAAGAAACCGGACCGATTCGCCGCCGCGATTGACCCCATGTTTCCCAACGTCTATTTCAACCTCGCCCTCAACGAAGCCAACAACGACCCCGCCGCCGCCGTCAGCCCCTGCTCGGGACTGATACCGGCTACCTCCAAGTCACCTTTCCCGGGCCGGCTGAGCGTCTGGACCGAATCCGGGTCCCCGAAACCAAGGCAGCCATCACGCCAGCCATTGAGGCGCAGTTGAACCAGCGCCAGCGCGAGATGCTGAAGCGGTTGCTGGCAGGCGAGGAGTTGACCGGAGGGCCCTGCGAGGCCAGTTTCGGCGTCACTCGTCCGGTGATTACCAAAGATCTCAAGGGCCTGGTGGCATTGGACATCGCCGTTCAAGTCGGTCGCGGCCGCGCCACTCGCTACCGTCTGAAACTTGTATCTGAATCCTAAAGTAATCCTAAAGCGCCAGCACTTAATCCTAAAGTCCCATATGCGCCGATGATCGGCTCATCCACGCTATGCCTTTCCCTCATTCGCTCTTTGCGTCTTCTTGTCCGCCATAGCTTTACCGAAGGTGGATGCGTTAAGTCTTCAGGCGCAAACTCATCGTGCAGAAAATCGGCGGCACGTACCACCATTACGTTTTAACGTTTTAGCCTTTGGACTTTGGACTTTGGACTTTGGACTTATCATCGCGGCACCTACTACCATCACGTTTTAACGTTTTAACCCTTTTAACGTTTTAACTATTTCACGGTGCTGGCCGCTCATGAGCACATTAAAGGGATAAAGGGGACATCTCCTCCCTGTTCTCCTGACTTCCGAACTCTGATCCATCCACCGACACCCGAAGACGTGATTCGCGACTGCGCGGTCAGAGGTGAACAGAAACTGGTATGCGCTTCAACGAAATGAGGCCGATTTGATTAGAAAGTAAGCTACGGTTTGACGCCTTCGCCGGCTCCGTTCCACGAGCAAACACGGAAAGCCGGCCCGTTCGATTCCGTTCTAAGTCCTTCTGATCGGCCTTACTGACGATGGCCCACCATTTACCTCGATATAGGCCTTCTCATAATTATCTCGTCGCTGGTCATACCTGCAAACTCGAACCCTTCGTGCGCCAGCGCATTCATAGCTACGTTCATATAAAATGAACGCTCATCCGTGCGGTCTGGCCTTTTAACCTTTGACCAAAGCGTTCCGACAAATTCGACCCTGCCATTAGGGCGAACGATGTGGGTGTTATCGCGCCCGCCCCATCGGATTGTCGCGAATTCAGTGAGCTGGAACGTGCTTGGCTCACTTCCACGGGATTTGAAGAAATAAAGGCCCCCTGCGCTAAGTGCCAGGGCTAACAGAATCAGGTTTAGGTTTTTCATTGTTTTTCGAATTGAATGGAACGCGCTGAATTTCCACATTGCCATGGCTAAATGCCAACCGCTGCAAAACGACGTTGCCGCGCACAGTGCCATCCTGCGTCAACGACTGGAAGTTGATGGAAATCTTGTCGCTGGTTGCCGCTCCATCGCACTTGCCTGAAACCGATCCCGCGCCAATTTGGCCGCTAAGTGCGCCCTTGGATAACGTGCCATTGAAATTCAGCTCCAACCCTCCTGCCGAAGAAACGATCGCAATGTTGTTCCCGTCGGTCGTCAGCGTCGCCAGCCCTAAGGTAACGCGTTCGTTACTTCCAGAAAGTGCAGTGCCAGACGAAATAGTAGCCTTAAAAACCCAGTCTCCCGCAAGATCGCCTTCTGCCCGCGGCTTCAGTTTCGCCACCGTTTCACCAAACTTGTCTTTGAGATCTTGTGAGTTAAGGTCGTAAGAGCCTAGCAAGTACATAAACACCAACTGGGCGACATTTCGGTTGGGAGCAATCCGCGAATCGTTCTCACAAACTCTCTTGAGCAGTTCATCGAGAACAAGGTCTCGCTGGCGGATCTCTTCCGACGTCAGCCATCTGATCGCCAAAGCGGTTGTCTGATAGCTCGATGCCAGGACCGAGACGTCGTTCCTAGACGTCCCCGCGATTTGAGACACCCCAAACTCGGCCCCTTGGCGAATGATTATGGCGTCTGCTTTGTGCTTCTTGGCTTCCTGCGCGGCAGCATTAACAACGTCATCATTCCAATATTTGTTAATATCCGGACAAACCACACTTCCCAAAACCTGGTAATGTTTATCTGGCCAGCCACGGTAAACTGGGACTGCATGGTCGCTCTCGATCATGGATCCTGGTCCCACCGGCCATGTTCCTGTGTAAGAACTTGTATCGTGCCCCGAATACTCGGTATAGCGCATCGGCACGCACCCCGCGAGAATGGCGGCGAGCAAAGGCGTGGTGGCGAGTAACAGTAGCTTTCGGATTTTCATGAGGCTTTTTATCTCAAAAATCCGTGTGGCTGGCAATGTGGGATTCGCTGAAACAGTCCAGCCATTCCATTCGAGCGCAGGAGTTGCCGCCCTGCTGCAACCGCCCGCAAGTAGGACATCTGGTTCAAAAACCGTAGTGCCAACTCGCTCGTTACCAATTGCGGACCCGGTTGAAGCACTGCTTGTAAACTGAGAGCTACTGCGAAGGCTAGATTACGAGGATCCGATCTTCAGGCGGTCTCCTCTTCTTCCTGGAACAGGTCCTGGTATCGCTTCATGCTGATGCGCTCTGATTCAAAAATCGCACGATAAAATGGAGCCAAAACAGCATCATCCTTGTAACGGTTGGCAAGGTCTTGCGCCTGTGCGGAAATGTAATGGTACTCAGGGTCAAGTTGGCCACCGGTGAAACTGCGGCCACCTCCGCAAGCCGAAAGATAGAGTGTCTCCCGAATGTCCTCCACGGCTCCAAGTTCTTTGCCGCGCATCAAGAGGAGGCGAATAAGGTTTGGAAAGCGAAAGACGAACGCGGTGCCTTGCGGAGCCGCCAGTCTCGCCGCGAGACGCAGCTCACGACTGTTTTGACACCGTTCAATTAAGGTCTTCAGCCGGGCCTCAACCGCAAGGGCTACAGACCAAAGCAGGCATCGAGTAAGGCTCAGCCGGGCCTGTTCGTCAGGACCGCCAGCCAGGGCCTTTCCCCACTGCTCCGCGATCTCGCCAGCCAGGTAACCCGTGTCTCCTAAACTCCCGACAGAAACGTCGTCGATTCCATGGCTTAACCCTCTGCCCCCGTGTCCCTCACTCACAGACTGATCGACAAGATTCCGAAGGTGCTCGTACAACTGTTTTGGAAACTTTTGTCCAAGATTTTGAACCAGGTGGGGTGTGCTAAACGGATCTTTCAATATTCGCTCCCCGGCGTTTTCGAAACACTTGGCGACCAGTAACGTTGCTCCTTCGTCAAGTTCAGCCGCGTTGAGGTCGTCCAATGCTTCGAGTATGGCCGCCGTACTTCGCTCCTCCTTCGGCTTAAGTTGGCTGAGGATTGTAAGCGCCCATCCGGGGTCCTGTCTGAAGTGTAAGCCCACTGTCGATGCCAACTGCAAGACCACGGGCTCTTCCGGACGTTCCGCCAACCGCATTACTACTTCGCGTTCGAAATCTTTCAGTCCTCCGCCATGCGTTCGCTTCCAACCCAGAAAACCGATGAGAGCGCAGGCCTGCTGGGAACGGCCCCGCGCAACGATGTAATCAAGTGCTTCGCGGTATTGGATGGGGGCGTCAGGAATGGCTTTGTGCAACACGGGCCATAAGAAGTGGTCGAGAGAACCATCCTCTGCCGTCGTGAGTTCCGTCAGCAACTCGGCGCACCAGGAGACTGAAAGAGCTGCTACTGGCGCGAGAATTGAATTCGCTTGGAACGAAGCATTGTCTCGGCCTAGTTCCTTGGATTGCTCGCAAAGGAATTTACATAATGCCCTAGCGTCTGGAAAGCGAGTGACCACTTCCTGCGCGACGTTACGACAAAACTCACCCCACAGTTTTTCCGACTCTGCCAGCTCTGCATCCAGGTTCGGCCCGGGGCCGACGTGAATCTCGTCGTGGGACCAGGAGGTTAGAACACGAGCCACCCTCAAATCGAAGCTGTCCGGTACAGAATCAATCACCTCCTTGCACGCCCGCTTCATCTGTGGATCAGGATCGTAAGCGAAGCGATCCAATAGTGCTTTCCGCAACTGAAGCAGCAAATCGGTCGAGTTTTGATGAACCTCCAAAGCATGTTTGAATATCTTGAGTGCATCCATCCGATCGGGACGCCACGCTTCGTAGTCTGCCGGTGACGGGTCCGCGCCAAACTTCCCGTGAATAGGACTCAAAGCCTCCTTCAACACGGGAAGCGCTGCTATGGCCAACTCTTTCTCTTGTGAAAGAACGAACCTTTCCGAGATGGCCAAGGCCCGCTGCCTGAGCGGCCGTGTTGCGGCAACCGGCACGCGGACCGGCTGAACATGCCATGTGTTAGCCGTCGCCCACTGGTGTTCGATAATTCGCTCGAAGAACGGTTTTAATAGAGCAGCAAGAATCCATGGAGTCTGGCGTATGCGGTCGACCGCTTCAGGTTGAGATAACTTCTGCTCGAGCCAAGCCACTACTGGGGCTGCAGCAGTTGGATGCCTATGAACGTCGAAGCTCGCAGCAGTCGCAATCGCAGTTACGGGATTTGCAGCGTTAGAAGATATCGGGGCAGTGTCGCCAACGTCGAGAGACCAAAGCAGATTCAGCGCTTCGGCAGCGAATTCCGGATGCCAGCTCACGATCGGGGCGAGCATTGGGGGAAGGGCTGCGCAGATTTCCAAGCGAGCAGCCTTGTGCGCGTCAGGGTCCTGCATCGCACCCGACTGGCCGGTCTCAATGGCAACTTTAGCGAGCTCCAAAGTCCGTTCTGGCAAAAAAACCGAAGACGAAGCCCATTGTGCCAGCATCGTGCTACGGTCCGGTTTAGGGGCCGACTTTTCACGTTCGAACATCCGCTCAATGAAATCGCTTAGGCCTTCACTGCGGTCCGGCCAAGCGCCTGCTTTAAAGCTCGTGAGAAACTGTTCCCAAATTGGAGTGAAGAGCGAATTTCGAGCCTCCTTTCTTGACCGGGCTTCCCAATCCGCTTGGGCGACATTCCGCATCACCGCAGGAAACTCTGACAAGGAGATCTTTTCGAGCAAAGTTTTGGAGAAAAAGGACGTTTGGTTTGACCGATCCAAACAGGAGTTAAGCAGGACCGCATCCGCGAATAGATCAGGATAAAGGCGAACACCCTCTCGATTCTCGATCACAAGGCCGGCTGCTTTCAAGTGTTCCAGGTCCTCTGCCACCTCGATAGCTGAAGAGCCGATCACGCTCGCCGCCAACTCATTAAGACTTTCGCCCTTCGTTGCTGGCGAAACAAAGGACAGCACCTGTATCAAGCGATCTATTTTTTCCCTCTTATCCTCGGGCTGTTGGCGCAGGAAGTCTTGCCTGAAGCCTTTGAAAACCCGCTCTCGAAACTCCTCTCTATCCGTGATGCTGCGACCAAGTTGTCCGGCCTTGAGGAGTGTGCCTCCTACAACAACTAACAGAGGACATCGGTCAGCCAATCCCGCCAGCCGGGATGCATGCAGGGACTGCTGCGGGCCTAAGATTTCCTCAGCAAGTTTCACCATGTCCTCAGGAGACAAAGCGCCCAGGCGGAGAGGGTCTTCCAGACGAGCCTCGTAACCATTCCAAAACAGTTGGCTCTTTACCGCTTCCATCGCGTGTGGGCGTGTAGCCACGAGCAAACGGATAGACTTGGTCCGAGATGCCGCCCGAGCAACATCAGCAACCGCCGCATCCAGGCGGTGTGCGTCATCCACAATCAGCAACAGTTCTTTCTCCCTCGACAGGAAGTCAGCTTGATCCTCGAGCAATCTACTCCTCGTCAGGCTTAGGAAACGAACTCGTACCGGATACTCCGACGATCCCTCGACACGCCGCGCAAGCTCCAGGAGCAGGCGGCTCTTCCCCTGACCCCCGGCACCACTGAAGATTAAGGCGCGACCGACTCCCTCACGCGCGAAAGCCAGCAATCTGGTCAGTGCATGTTCTCTGGCAATAATAGGAGATCGATGATGAAACACCCGGTCGCGTAGGAGATCATCCTTGAAGAATTCTTCCCAGTTTAGCAACGGCTGATCGCCCCACCTAAATAGGCGCTTTACCCAATCGTCGCGATGGAAGAACCGCCTCACCAGGTTAATTCCATTTTCCATCGGCTCAATCTTTTGCGTCTCCGTCGTCAGCCGGGAACCGTCCCACGGATGTAGCCATTTAGGGCGAGCCAGGATATCCAAAGTCCGAGCGCTCAAACCGCAGGTCACAACCAGCACGTAATGGTCAGCCTTCGGAAATCCAGCCTCAGCGTCACTTACCACCTTACGCGCGTCATCTTCTCCGAAGCTCTGAACCCTTTTGCACTGGAACAACCATTCTTCGCCTCGATCGGTCTTTGCACGGACATCGATCCCCCGTTGAGAACGGCGTCCGCCAAGTTGGCGCACCGCAGAAATAACTGTTTGTTCGCCTTGGTTACCCTCATGCTCGCATCTTACGTGCGGGCGGAGATTAAGAAGTGCGACGCAATACTCCTCAAAGGTTGTGTCGTCCAATTCCTCCCAGAACGGAAGTGTCATTGGAACAGATGCAGTTGATCGGCTTGCAGTCATTCTGCCCGTATTCAAAAACATAATGCTTGTAAAATAGGAATTCAACTCCTAATTTGCAGTCCGTGTCTGAAGAAATCGCCAGAATTTACCCGCGACTGAGGCTCCTAAACCTCCTCGACGAAGGTTTAAAGCGCCAGCCAATAACATTGCTCCTAGGCCCTCGCCAGTGCGGCAAGACTACGCTGGCTCGCTTTTACGAAGGACGGCCGGATACCACCTGGTTTGACATGGAGAACTATGTCCATCGCAGTCGGCTTGAGGATAACCTAATGGGGACATTAGGCAATTTGCGGGGACTGGTCGTGATTGATGAGGTTCAAATTGTTCCACAAGTATTCCCGTTGTTACGAGTTCTGGCGGATCGGCCAGAGATGCCTGCAAAGTTTCTCCTTCTGGGGAGCGCTTCGCCGCGGCTTATTCGCCAGGCGTCCGAGACCTTGGCTGGCAGAGTCTTTCGGATCGAGATGTCCGGGTTCACGGGCAGCGAAGTTGGACATCACCACCAGCAGACTCTCTGGCTTCGGGGAGGCTTTCCGAAATCTTTTTTGGCTGGGAGCGACGGGGATTCTATGAAATGGCGGCGTGATTTCGTGAGCGATTTTCTTCAACGGGACCTTCCGGCTTTGGCGGAGAGCCGAATCAGTCCACAGCAATTGCGGCGGTTGCTCCTGGTCCTCGCCAACTGCAACGGTCAGGTAATCAATGCATCCGCCATTGGAAGGGACATCGGGGTCGATTTTAAAACCGTCCAGCGCTATCTCGATGTCCTCGAAGGGGCCTACATCATTCGGACAATCTCGCCATTCTTTATCAACGTGGCGAAACGGGTGCGCAAGAGCCCCAAGCTCTATTTCCGCGATACCGGCCTGCTGCATGCCCTGTTAGGCCTGGAAACCAACGAGCAGGTCCAAACCTGGCTCCGCATGGGCTTTTCTTGGGAGAGCTTTTGCGTAGAGCATTTGATTCATGATGCTGGCCTGGCAGGCGAAGACTGTTTCCACTTTTCGGTACAAGGAGGTGCCGAGATTGAATTGGTAACGAGAGTTGGTGGCTTTGCTTACGGATTCGACTGCAAGCATGCAGATTTGCCCAAAGTGACCAGGGCCATGCGAGACGTTGCGCAGGATCTCGGTTTGAAGCGAGTCTTCGCTGTCTATCCGGGCGCAGATACTTTCACCATGGACGATTCGGAACGTTTTGTTGCTCTCGCGTGGCGAGACGTAATTACATGCCGGACTTTGCTTGGTGCCGTTTGACTTTCTATGAATCCATTACCTCAAGGCCCGTGCCAGATCGGTCAGTGCGCCTGCTCCTATTCATTCGAACGCTCCAACACACGGGCCAACCACATCCAGGGCGAGTGTCACGCAGTCCCCACTATTTGCACTTTCTCATTCGCCAGCAGGTTGGATACATAAATCCACCTGCCTATTTTCAGACGCTCTGCGATCCACTTAAGGGTCATCGTCGTTTCCCGGCGCAACCGTCATGTCAATGAAATCATTTCCTTATCGGCTTTGGGCCTGTTTCGCAACTCGCTTTCGCGCCACCTTGCCTATTAGCTCAGTGCTCCCCTCTCAATTCAATCGCTACAGCCTGCACAGGCCGACTGGGCTGGTCTCATTTTTTGCGCAGTCAATAACCGACTCTCACGTGCTTGGACGGATCTATCCGTCCACTGGACGGATCGCTGGACGGATAAAAAGTCGAAAACACCTCGTATTTACCGAGCCGTGGACGGATGGGCGTTGAGTGTCCACCCTGGAAACAGCCGTAACCTTAATCTTGATCCTCATTCCCCTCCAGACTCTGTTCCCTCCGACCGCCCGGACTTTTTGTCCGCCCTCCGACGAGCATCAGACTTTCTCTTTCCGCCATTTGACAATTCCCTAACCCTGCACGAATTTCTTCCGCCTGCTTTTCGCAGGTCTGGCGCTGGCCCAGCCCACGCGTGGGTAAGAGCGGGGTTGTCCTGGCTAGCCTCC
>PSRM01000280.1 GCA_003176045.1 Verrucomicrobiota bacterium
GCCCACAAATGAATTGAAAAGTGTTACCCATGTCTATGCGCAAAGTGTTACCAATGTCTGTGCGCCGTCCCGTGGGACAAAGCTGCCTTTTGGGCCATTTTAACGTTTTCGATGTCCGTCGAAGGCCGGTCGGGGCCGGAGTTCGGCTGTGGTTGGCCGGTATTCGTGTCAGGTGTCATGTGTCAGGTGTCAGGTGTTAGGTGTCATGTGTCATGTGTCAAGTGTGAGGTGACGAAAGTTCAAGGTTCAAAGTCCAAAGTGCAGAAACGGAGCCCTGAACTGACGACAAGGGCAATGGCAAATTGAAAATGGCAAATGGCAGATGCGATCGGGCGATCCGACTCCGTCTGAGGCTGAGAGTGGGCACAAGGAAAAGTGGCAAATATCGGCAAATACCGGCAAATAGCGGTAAATAGGGTTGGCGAATTGGTAAATAGCGGCAAACATGTCTGCCGGAATTAAACCGCGAAGCCCGGGCCGGGCAGGGCTGGGGAATGGGAAGAATGGGAGTAATGGGAATGATGGAATGGTGGATGGTGGATGGTGGATTAGTGGATTGGTGGGGAAAAGGGGCGAGGGTCGGGGGGTCATGTAGCGTGGTCTGGTTTCTCCTTTTCCATTTTTCCTAACTGGCGCGATAGACGCTCTAACATGTTACAAGGTAACAAACTTTCTTGCTCCTGTCAAAAATATGTTTTGCGTTTCTTTTGTCCGGGGGTATTGTTTGGGGAAATGCCTAGAAAAATACCGATTAGTGAGCGGGAGGTGGGGATAAGCGCCCGGTTGCGAGAGTTTCGAAGGACGACGGGGTTGTCGCGGGTGGCGTTTGCGCAAAAGGCGGGGATAGACAGTTCGATCCTGGTGAGATACGAGCACGGGCGGGTGCCGTTAAAGTATGTTCATGCGTGGCGATTGATTCGGACGTTTTTCATTAACCCGGCCTGGCTAGCGACGGGCGAGGGAGGGCGCTGGACGCGCGGGGCGCAGTATGCGCCTGGGCCGGAACTACTGGAGTCGGCAGAGGGAGAGCTTTTCAGCGAGGTGTATGACCGGGCGCTTTCGGGGGCGCCGTGGAAGGATCGGGCGCAGAAACAAGCTGAGGAGTTGAGTCCGAGTGAACTGCGGGCGCGTTATGAGTGGGCGTTTCAGGTGTGGGTGCGGGACCGGATGATTGAACTGCCGGACAAGTTCGTTCCGGAGTTCACGGAGCGGTTGAAGGAGGCGGGGAGCGGTTTGCTGAAGAAATACGGCAAGGATTCGCCGGCGGCGGTGGCGAAGCGGAAGGGGGAGTATCAGGCGGACCTGCAAACGGATGTGAGGTTGAGGTTGCAGGGTACTATTTAACGCGGAGACGCGGGGGGATTTTTAACGCAAAGGCGCAAAGATGCAAAGGCGCAAGGGTGGGAAGACGCAACAACGAGGAGCGGCAGCAGAACGCATAAAAGCCGCTATACGGGTGCATAGTTACATGGGAAGCCGCTGGGAGCTGAGTAATGGGCGGGCCTGGTTCGGCGGGAACAAACTGGTTTGACACCTTTTGCGTGCCAGTTTGATGAGGTTCAATTCCTCGGGCTCAAATTGATTTTTGCTTTCGGCTTCATTGCTTTAGTCCTCTGGTTGTAAATGCCAATCGCTTGAGTGTGGTTGTAGTGACTGGTACTGGAGCGCAGCTTGCGCAATGTTGCTACTCGCTTCTGAGAGTGCCCGTCTTTGTTTTTCCCGCAAATATTCTGTTTCTTTCTCCATCTCGCTAATGGTTTCATGCGTGAGTATTTCGGGCTTGTTGGTTGGCCCTATCACCCCGATTTGCGTGTTCCCGCCGCAACCATTCACACTTTTCTTAACCTCATCTACAACAAAGATTGAGGTGAAGATTGCTTCATTTGTGCTCATTCCGGAAACATCCCCAAGGTCCTGCATTAGGTAACTGGCAACCTCGCTGCCAATTCCAAGCGGCAAGTAGTTTTGTGCTCGAGGGGTTACAAGGCCGAATCCAACATTTACAGAATAAAGCCGCTGCCGCTCGTTGAAGTAATAGGCAATCAGTAAATCGCAGTCTAAACGGTCGTCTGACAGCCTAGCCTTTTGTAGTCCCTCCATACTGCCGTACTCAGCCTCTACTAGTCGCTTCCTGTATTCCAAGACTGATTGTTGGAATACCCTTTCGGGCTTTTCGTCTCCGGTTAGCTTTTCGCCGATCGCTAACCGTTGCAGTTGGTTCGTAATTATCGCGCCTGTGTCATCGCTGCCAGCAGTTGCGAGCAATATGCCAAGCTCATCAGCAAACGTTACAGGCTGAACTTTTCTGGTGTCGTCGCGGTGGATTCGTTCGTATGTCGTCCGACTGTCTGAGGCGACAACAATTGAGTCTTTGCACTTTAACGCGAGTATGATTGTCACTCGGGATTGTTTACGCATGATCGCTTTCACGGGCAAGAATATAAGGTTTGTGAAGTAAATAGTTCCGCGGACCCGGCCGTATGGCGTTTCGGCAGCTAGCGAGATTCTCCAGGAACCAGAGCGGTTGCGCTGCGGGGGAGTTGTGAATATCATCGTCGGCAGTTTCAACAGAATGGCAACTGAGTTTCATTGGGGGCCGACGAATCCGCATCCGCTTTCCAGGATGCGGACGGAGTTGGTGTGGGAGGGGAAGTATGATGAGTTTGGGAATCGGCGGGAGGTGGATGTGGCGGCTTGCGCTCTGCCGATGCAGAAGATCGAGACGGTGGATGAACCGCGTCAGCGGGCGGCGGCTGCGGGGCAAACGGATATGTTCGAGCAGAAGATGATGCTCATGAGGGAGCAGGCCCCGGCTTATAGGGGCGATTTCCGCAATATTCTGGTTTGGGGCGATAACAAGTTGGTCACAGCGAGCTTGCTCAAGGAGTTCAAAGGACGGATTGACCTGATCTATATTGACCCGCCGTTTGACGTGGGAGCGGATTTCACGATGGACGTGCCTATAGGCGATGAAAAAGAGATCGTGGGGAAGGACCAGTCTACACTGGAGATGGTGGCATATCGAGATACGTGGGGCAAAGGCACAGACTCCTACCTGCACATGATGTTCGAACGCCTGGCTCTAATGAAGGAGTTGCTCTCGGCGCGTGGGAGTATCTACGTTCATCTCGGCTGGCAGGTTGCGCATGCTGTGAAGTTGCTGCTGGATGAGGTTTTTGGTGAGGACAACTTTCGAAATGAATTAATTTGGAAAAGACAGACGGCCAAAGGAGGTTCGTTCGACTCGCTCGCACAATACGGGCGAATTCATGAGAGTATCTTCTTCTATGCAAAAACCGCGCTCCCCGTCTGGAACCTCCAGCACACCCCTTACGACGCGGATCATGTGGAGCAGTCTTACAAGCATGTGGATGCGGCCACAGGCCGACGTTTCGCGCTGCGGGATTTGACGGCTGCAGAACCGAGAAAAGGCGATTCCGGGAAACCGATTGTTATCCAGGGCGAGACGATTCCCGTGCCAGGCGGACGGCACTGGGCCGTCGGGCTGCTTGAGAACGAGACAGTTCAGCAGGCGGTTGACCGTTTGGTTAAGGAGGAGCGTATCTGGTACGAGCACGGAAAGATGCCCCGCTACAAATTATTCCTGGATGAAATGCGAGGTGTTCCGCTGCAATCGGTTTGGACGGACCTTAATCCGGTCCAAGCGCAGAGTTGGGAGCGGCTCAACTATTCCACCCAAAAACCGGAAGGCCTCCTGGAACGCATCATTAAAGCAAGCAGCAACGAAGGCGATCTGGTTGCGGATTTTTTCTGTGGCAGCGGGACGACGGGGGCGGTGGCGGAGCGGCTGAATCGGCGGTGGATTATGTCGGACCTGGGGCGGTTTGGGATTCACACGACGCGGAAGAGGCTGATCGAATTGCAGCGGACGCTGCACGGGCAAGGGAAGCCGTATCGGGCGTTTGACGTGTATAATTTGGGCCGGTACGAGCGGCAATGGTGGCAGAAGGACCGGTTGAAGGGGGCGGAGGAGGAGCATCGGCGGGTGGTGCTGGAGTTTTTCAAGGCGGAAGTGCTGGCGAATGCGCCGAGTCCGCTTTTGCACGGTCGGAAGGCGGGAACGTTTTGTCATGTGGACGGGATCGACGGACTTTTTACGCGGGAGGAGGCGCGGGCGGTGGCGCAGGCGGCTGCGCAGGCGGGCGGGCGGGACGTGTACTGTTTGGCGTGGGAATTCGAGATGGAGCTGAGGCAGTTTACGCTGGCGCTGGAGGCGGAGCTTGGGGTGAAGATGAAGCTGATTCCGATACCGCGGGAAATTATGGAGAAGAATCGGAAGAGTCCGCCGCCGTTTTTGGAAATGGCAATGTTGGAGGGGGAGGTGGTGTGGCGGGCGGTGGGGGCGGGGAGCGCGGGGCAGAAGACAGAGAACAGAGAACAGAGGACAGAGGGCAGGGTTCAGGGTTCAGGGGGCGGAGGTCAGAAGTCTGGGGTCAGAGATCAGAGCCTCGTTACCTCGGCTGCTACGAGGGCGGTGGATGTGAAGTTGACGAAGTTTTTGCCGTCGCTGGCGGAGGTGCCGACAAAGGAGCTGGAGGCGTTGAAGGAGCGGGCGGTTAAGAGCGGGTTCGATTTCATAGATTTCTGGGCGGTGGATTTTGATTGGGCGCCTGGCAAACCGTTCAATCATCATTGGCAGGATTATCGGACGCGTAGGGACCGGTCGCTGAAGACGGTGAGCGATGCGGGGCACGTATATGAGGAGCGGGGGAAGCATACGGTGTGCGTGAAAGTGGTTGACGTTTTTGGGTGTGATACGAGTATCTCCCTGGAAGTGACAGTATGATCGCGGAGATCACGATTCAAAATTTCAAAAGCTTTCGGCAGATCAGTCTGCGGCTTGGGCAGATGAATTTATTCATCGGGACGAACGCGAGCGGGAAAACCAATTTCTTTGATGCGCTGCGTGTGCTGCAAGGCATCGGGTATGGCTTCACGGTGCATGAGATCTTCGACGGGAAGCCCAAAAGCGCGACGAGCATCGAATGGCAGCCGGTGCGGGGCGGAAGCGTTCTGGCGAGATATCGAAATGGCGGGCAAGCGGAGGAGAACGTGTTCCTGAACGTGAAGCTGCGCAGGAAAAATCACCTTTTGCCTGACCTGACATATAGCATTTGGTTAAATCCAGTGACTGGCCGGATCAACGATGAAAGGCTGGCGGAGGGTGAGAGGATGATTTACGAAGGGGCGCACAACGACGCCAGCTCGCCCGTGTTATCGGTGAAATACAACCGACCGACGGGGAAGGGCAAAAAGCCGCACTGGGATTTTGAGCGGTCGCGCCCTGTGCTGGCGCAATTCGCGAAAAAGAAGCCAAGTGAGGAGGATGCGGCAGCGGCCGAAGAGACGAGTGAGGCGCTGGGCGACATGCAGCGGCTGGACCCGCAGCCGGAGCTGTTGAGAAGCTACTCCCAGGCGCAGCAAATCGAGCGGATGGGGGAAAGGGGAGAGAATATGGCGGCGCTAGTCAAAGCGATCTCGCAGAACCCACAGAAGAAGGAGGCCCTGATGGCGTGGTTACAGGAATTGCGCCCGGATGAAATCGAAGACGTTTTGACTTTATCCGGGGCGCTGGGCGAACCGCTGTTTGCGCTGAAGGAGCAAGGGAAAGAATTTCCGGCGCCAGTGCTTTCGGATGGGACGCTGCGCTTTGCGGCGATCGCAGCCGCGTTTTTGCAACCCGACATGCCCGGGATACTGACTATCGAAGAAATCGAGAAAGGAATTCACGACAGCCGGTTGCGGCTGGTGCTGGAATTGCTCAAGAGCCAATCGCGTCGCGGAGAAGTGCAAGTGATGGCCACCACGCACTCGCGGTCGGTGCTGAACTGGTTGGAGGAAGAGGATTTTCGGAAGACTTTCCACTGCCACCGCGATACCGAGACGGGCGAGAGCAGGATCGTGCCATTGAGCGAGGTGCCGCATTTCAATGAAGCCGTTCGAGGCACGCCGCTGCCCGATTTGTTTGCGGAGAACTGGCTCGAAGCCGCCGTGTGAGCACCAAAATTCTGGTCATCCCTGAAGATGCCAAATATAACGGCTACATACTGAAGCCGATTGTCCAAAGAGTGGTGGCCGAAGCCGGGCGGGCGAAGGCACAGATAACGATCTTGCCGAGGGCGAAGTCCGGCGGAATAGACAGCGCCAAGAATGCAATTCGGAATGAACTGGCGCCAGCCTGGCGCTGGATGGATCTGTGGCTATTCATTCCGGATGGGGACCGAATGAATGCAGCCGGAGCGGCGGAGATGGAACGGCAGTTAGCCGCGCAGAACATCGCCCTGATTTGCTGTCCGGCCATGCCGGAGATTGAAGCGTGGTTGCTGGCAGGCCATCGAGCTCGGCTCAACATCGAGTGGAACCGGGTTGCTGGCCATCCTCGGTTCAAGGAAGAAGTGTTCGAGCCGTTCATGCGCGAGCACGGGTACCCGGATCTGCCTGGCATGGGCAGGGAGAAGCTCACGCTGGAGACCCTTGCGAATTATGCGGGGCTCAAGCACCTGTGCCCTGAGATAGAGCGTCTGGAAGAAAGGATTCGAGAACATTTTGCTGGGCGGCCATGAACTCAGATCGGTTAACAATTCGTGCGGAGGCGCTGGAGCCGCTGTTTGGGGCGTGGGAGGAGCCGAGTAAGCATCGGGTGCGGGCGGATAGCGGGGAAGGGGCGGTGGAACGGAAAGGGCGGCGGGCGAGCGGGATTGCAATCGCGCAGAATCTGCGGGCGATGGTGAAGGAGTGGCGGGATAGTTTCTACTTTGGGGCGAGCGAAACGACGCGGCACTTGTTGAATCATTGGTTTGGGCGGGCGCACAGAGTGAGGGGTTCTGCGGGTCTCTATGAACCTCGGAGCGGACTTGGACCGAGAGGCCCCCTCACCATGAACCGTCCCGGGGAACCCCTCACCCCTGCCCTCTCCCC